>JADHNX010000164.1 GCA_016779365.1 Planctomycetaceae bacterium | reverse complement strand
GCCGAAGCGATTTCGGCTGAAACCTTCGGCGTCGGAGAACTTACTGTTGGCAACGCGTCTGTCCCACTCTTCGTCGCCGACGTTTGCAGACACGATCAGCTCGCCATTCAACCAGTGTTCGATGTAATTTCCGTGAACGACGATGCGGCTGGAGTTGAACTCGCCCATCGGTCTCAACGCTTTCTTTTCGTTGGGTTCGTACAACGCGTAAATCGAACCTGTACTGCTCCTGCTCGATGGCTGGCCGTTTTCAAATTTCGGGTCGTCGAGAATCTGATACTCAAGACCGAGCGTCTTCTTGCCGTACTGCCGAACTCGATACTTCAGCCCGCTGTTTCCTCGTTCGGCGATCTTCCATTCAAACGACAGATCGAAATCTCCGTACTCGTCACGCGTGACAATATGGCCGGCGCGTTTCTTTGCTCGGTCAAGGTGAATCGTGCCGTCGACGACTTCCCAGCCGCTGGCGACAGGTTTCCCGTCCTGCGTCATCCAGTTGTCGAGCGACTTTCCGTCAAACACCGGCGGTAGCTCGTCCGGATTCTGTTTCACTCGATGCCGCGCAAACGACTCCTTCAGCCACGCGTTAACCGGCGCGGTACTTGTCGCCGAATGGTACGGCTCGTCGTGTGTCGGCAGCTCGGCTCGATGACGTCGGACGATCTCCTGGTGATCTTCCGAAGTCGCCAGGTTCGTGAAACCGTGCGGGTCGGTCTGAAGATCGTAGAGTTCTTCCGAGCCGTCTTCGTACCGCATGAATCGAAAACGCGCGGAACGGATCGAATGATTCGCCCGCCCGTAAGTCGTGCTGGTCGAATACCGCCAGTCAGCGTTTGGATCGGCGAGCAAAGGCACCAGGCTGTCGCCTTCGTTGGCGTCGCGGCTCGGCAAATCGCAGAGATCGAGCAGCGTCGGGTAAAGGTCGATCAGTCCAACCGGCTGTTTACATTCGACGGGGGCCTCGTTTTCCGCTGCCTTCTGGCCGGGCCGGACAATGACCATCGGGACGCGCGCGGATTCTTCCCAGAGACTGTGCTTGGATACTCGGTGCTTCTCGCCGAGGTGATAACCGTGGTCGCTGAACAGGACGATGACTGTGTTGTCAGCCGCCGGACTTTTTTCGAGAGCCGTCAATACTCGCCCCACCTGATGATCGACAAATGCGATGCACGCCAGGTAAGCCTGCACGCACTTTCGCAACTGCTGGTCGTCGTTCTTTCGCAGCCAGTCGAGCTGAGGGTAACGCGGCAGCTCGTGCAGCAATCGCGAAACTTCTGGAACGTCGTCCAGATCATCAGCCGGAATTTCAGGCAGAATAATTTCGTCGATAGGGAAAAGGTCGAACCATTTCTGCGGCACGTAGAACGGAACGTGGGGGCGGACAAAGCCGACCGCCAGAAAAAACGGATCGTCGTGTTTTCTCTTGAGAACCTCTTCGGCCCACGACGCGACCTTGTAGTCGGGCATTTTTGCGTCGACATCGGGGAACGGTGCCCAGTCGGTCTGCGTCCCGGTGTAGGGGACCGTCAGGTCCGGTGAATAGTTAAACCGGACCGTACTGTCGCCCGGCTTCGGCCCCGATCCGCCAAAGCCGCCTCCGTATTCCTCAAAGGCATCGTCCATCGGATAGCCGTGGGTGATCTTGCCGCCACCGAATGTTCGATAGCCGTGCTGCGCGAAATACTCCGGCAGCAGATGTCCTTTGAAACTCTTCGAGTCGCTCTGCAAGCCTGGCTTCGCAGGCTGCTGATAGACGCCTGTCGAATGCGGATACCTGCCCGACAGCAACGACGCTCGCGACGGGCCGCAGATTGGAGCCTGACAATGAGCGTTCGTAAACAACGTGCCTCGCCGAGCCAGCGCATCTATGTTTGGAGTCTTCGCATTCGGATGCGTCTTCAGGCAGCCGACCCAGTCGTTCAGATCATCAATCGCGATGAACAGAACATTCGGTCGTTCTGCCGAGAACGATAGGCGTGGCAGGACGCTAACCGCCAGTGCAATGACAAACAGACAAACAGATCTCGTGGAGTTTCGCATGTTCAGCCCTGAAGAATGAGCAACCATTAATTGTCTGGCGAGGCAGGAGTCTATCGGTAGTTGCCTGTTCGGGCACCTTGCCGAGCATGAATCATGCGATACTCATCACTCTAATGAAGACGACGTTTGAGTTTTTTCTGGACCAAAGAGTGCAGCTCGATTGCCAGGTCACTCGCTCTCCCACAATGATGCCGCCTTCCTGAGAAATCGGCAGGAACCTTCGACGCGTTCCCACAACCATGATTTCACTACTGCTGCAAAGACGGAGCGTGATCGGTGGCAACTGATGACTGACAATCTGGCCTCAGCGGAACCCCGCAACTCTGTCGGCACACTGGAACGTCAGCACGCAGAGACTCGTTCTGATCGCCCGACCGTTTTCGCTTCGATCCTGCTGGGCGGAGCGAGGACCGGTGCGTTGATCCACGAGCTGCGTCGCATCAACGAACTGGCGAATCGCGGCTACCAGTGCCACATATTCTGGGCCTTCGAACGCAGTTACGATGTCAAGATTGATCCTCGGATCAAGCAACACTGGCTGTTTCATTGCGGACGATTCGCCGGACCGTTGCACTACTTCGGCAACGTAATCGGTCGCACGATCGAAAACCGTTCGGGCAAGCTAATGTCGTACGTCGGTCGTGCGAGGGCTCAGGAAATGGTCCGACGATACGCACCCGGACTCGTTCGTTATGAACTGAATCGAACCGTTGCGGGAATCAGCCGAGGCCTTTCCCACGACAAGCCGTTGATCAATGAGTTCACCCGGAAACTGCAACGCGCTGGCGTGACGCACGTCTTGCCGATGCTCGGGATCCTGGCGCCGTTCGCAAAAGCTGCACGGGACAACGGAGCCGACATTAAATACTCCGTCACGTTGCAGGGTTACGAGCTGTACGTGAATCTCGGCGACGATGCCTATCGGCAGGCTGCCCTGAACTGTATCCGGGACGCCATCCTGTCTTCCGACTACGCTCCCGTCACTTTAACGCGATGGTACGCCGAGCGGATTGAACGGGAAGTTGGGATTCCTGCCGAAGATTTTTCGCTGATTCATCCCGGAGTCCACGCTGAGGGGCCGATGGCAGTCGACAAAGCCAGGCAGCTCGTTCAAGCAGAACTGTCGATTAAGGTCGACACTCCGATCATCACGTATTTGGGCAGGCAGGATTCGGAGAAAGGCATCGATCTGCTGCTCTACGCGGCGCGGTTGTTACAGAAACGCGGCCACAAGTTCCAGGTCGTCGTCTGCGGTCCCGAAACATTTGGCAGTTATCGCAAGACCTGCGAAGACATCGCAGGCCACCTTGAGATCCCGATCCTGTTTACCGGATTTGTCTCTTCCGAAGTCAGACAGGCCGTCATGCAGTGCAGCCGCTGCGTGGTTTACCCGTCGATCCACGGCGAACCGTTCGGCATGGTCCCTGTCGAAGCAATGGCGGTCGGAACTCCGGCTGTCGTCCCCGACGATGGCGGCGTCGCGGAACTCGTTCATCGAGGCTCACTGCGGGGCGGACTAAACTTTCGGTGCTGGGACTCCGGTGACCTTGCCGCTCAGCTCGAAAGACTGTTGACCGACGAAACGTTGCACTCAGAGCTGGCAGGTAATGCCCGGGAAGTGGCGTCGCACTATTCAATCAGCAAGGAAGTCGACCTCACCCTCGAACACCTCGGCCTTGTCACGCAAACGTCGACGATACGCTCCGAGTTGCAGCCGCAGGTTTCGGCTTAATACTCGACCGGGTTAATCAACGATCGACACATCGCAGACGACCATTCGGTGATCTGAATGCTGTGTTTTGTGAGCCGTCACGGCTTTCCCTTGAAAGGTGTTGCTTACCCAGATTTGATCGACTCGAAACAGCGGATACTCATTCGTGCCGGTTGCGACCCAGCCATGACCGACGGACAGGAACGAGTCGGACAATCGCTGCCGAAGTGCCAATAGCGAGTCATCACTCGGCGGAGCGTTGAAGTCGCCACCGACGATCAAGTGGTGAGTCTTCGGAATGCACTGAACATGCTGCATCAACTCTGCTATTTGCTTTCGATGCTCAATCCGTTTTTGGCGGTGATCGGTCCAGAAGCCAGGTGTCCAGAAATCGATACGCGGCACCGGTGGAGCCAGACGGACACTGACAACGTCAACCAGAACACCACTCGGTAATTCAATTTCAGCATGAACGAAGTGCGACTTTGGATCGGCGAACGTCGACCGAATCATTCCGCGAGTCAGAATCGAAACATCGCCGCCGTACAGAAAATTCCCATTTAGTCCAAACAATGACGCCGTCAGCTTCCCGAGCAGCTCTGAGCCGGGGGACTCCTGCAGAAGCACAATGTCGAGTTGCCAGGCCGCGACTTCCTCGACGCTGCGAGTCTGACCAACGTTGCAGTTTAAAGAAACGATTCTCAAGCCGTGGCCGGTTTCTCGAACGGTTTGCCAGTCAGCCGGCGACATCGTCCAGGTGCGTGTCAGGCTGCGAATCTCCTCAACAAACAGAAAACCGAAAGCGCCCCAGATCGCCAGCGGCACAACAAACAGCCGCTTCTGATTTCGTCGAAAGCCAAACAGCGCCAGCGACAATCCCGGAAACAGCCAGCACCACGACGGAACAAGAATGACGGGAGCCAGCAAGTCAGACTGAAACAGCCGGCACAACGAAACCGCACCGCACATCACGATCGAACCGACGATTGACAGCACAGGCAGTTTTTGAAGTTTCGGCATCAAATCAATGCTCTGAGTTGTTTGAGAACGTGCTTCCTGTTCACATCGGTCAACAAAGCGACCCACAGTTTGCTATGCCGATCCGCTCTTCCATCCGGTAACCAAGCGATTCGTAAATCGCCACGACGGCTCCACCGCTCGTGGTTGGGGGCCTCAGGCACAAGATGCCTCATCTTCAGTGGACGATGAAACATAGCCCCACTTTTTCATTACGAACGAACGGTATCGCACTGCGACCTGGCCATTCTGGCTGGGCCACCCGTTCGTGCAAGGTTAATGGTGCATTCGTCACTCCAACTGCGTCGCGCGCCTGCTCCCGCCCGGAAATTGGTCTTTCTCTGAAATCGGCATCTGACTAGAACCCCGCTGCTCGATGTTCTGGCGGATTCGTCCGTTGGTGTCGGCGGCTGCGTAGGATGGGCATTGTCACCAGAATGTTCGCACCGGTGGGGGCTTACCCTGTACCGGAAACTCTTTTCAGACACACACCTCACTGATCTCACCCCTCTGAATGGTTGAGCGGCAGCCAGACCTGCATTCGGTCGTCGTGACGCCAGTTCCTGATTCATCTCTCAGCTTTCGATTCTCTTCTGTTCTAAACCCAACCCAACCAATCAGGTATCCGCTTGTCTGCGTCGGTACATGTTCCCGTCATGTTGCGCGAGGTTCTGCGTGAGCTTGACCTCAAGCCGGGGCTGACCGTCGTTGATGGAACCGTTGGAGCGGGCGGGCACAGTCAGAAGATTTCGGAGCAGATTGGTGAAACTGGAATTCTGATCGGGCTGGATCGGGACTCGATGATGCTGAACTTTGCGGCGGAGCGAGTCTCCGGAGCAGGGCGGCACCTCATACAAAGCAGCTATTCGGAGATTCAAAACGTTCTCAACGAGCTGGGTATCGACAAGGTCGATCGAATCCTGCTGGACCTGGGCCTTTCGTCCGACCAGTTGGCAGATCGACAGCGAGGATTTGGTTACTCGGTCGATGCTCCGCTTGATATGCGGTTTGACAGTCGTTCAGGAAAGTCGGTCGCCGAGTTCCTGGACAACGTCGACCAGATTGAGCTGACAGAAATTCTCACAACGTACGGCGAAGAAAAATTCAGCGAAGCCATTGCTCAAAGAATCGTTGAGCGGCGGCGCAAACAACCCATCAGAACAACCAGAGATTTGACTGAAACTGTAGAGGAAGCCATCCCTGCCAGATTCCGTCAGCAGGCCCGCAAAGAGCCGGCGACTCGAGTCTTTCAGGCATTGCGAATCGCGGTAAATCAGGAACTGACACATCTCGAACAGGCTCTGCAGACAGAGCTTTACGAGGCACTGGCTCCAGGCGGCAGGTTATCGATCATTACGTTTCACTCGTTGGAAGACAGGCTCGTCAAGAACGCGTTTCGCGATGACAACCGGTGGAAAGTGCTGGCGAAAAAGCCAACGGCACCGACTCCGGCTGAGGTTCGCATGAACCCCAGGTCGCGCAGCGCCAAACTTCGAACGGCGGCAAAGCTATGACAGACAAATACGAAAACGAAGACGAAGAGTACGACGACGAAGAAGCGACTTCGGAATCGGAAGAAGAGGAATACGAGGACGAAGCCGAGGATGCAGAAGCCTCGGACGAGTCTGAAGAAGTTTCCGAAACGGAAGACTCCGTCGCGTCGTGGGGCTACGAAGAGAAGAAGTCTCGTTTCAGCAAAGAGATGCTGGCTGGCTTCGCCGCGATCGGCGTGCTCGTCGCGATCTTTGGCATCGTCGTCTACAAAAAGATGCCCGGAACTGGCGACTCAGCGGAAGTCGCCGCAGCGCCGGACGCCAGTCTGGGCAACCCGGAATCCAGTCCTGGAACACCGGAAGGGTCAGGCACTCCGCCCGAGGAAGATCTGAACGACCCGTTTCGAGCAGGTGCTGAAAACGGTGTCGCGGCAAGTGACCTCGGTTCGCAGTTCGAACCTGGCGTCGGCGATGGAACATCCAACGCCTCGACCGGTGGAAGCGAATTCGGTGATCCGAGTCCGGCGAACAATGGTTCAACCAACTTCGGTGCAAGCGGCGCATCATCAGAAACAGCATCTCTATTTTCGAATGAAGGCGTCGGCGGACAAGGCGCGACTGGCGACGCCTTCGGCAATAACGAGCCAATCGGAAACGATCCATTCGCCAGTAACTCTGCAACGCCCGATCTGTTTTCCGGGCAATCGGACCCCGGAATCGGCTCGAACGAAGAACCACCATTCGGCAGCTCGACAGTTGGCACATCACCGGCCACTGACGAATTCGGTCGACCGCTTGCGGGCAACGGAGTCAGCTCAGGCCAGCCAGACACGACGATGGCTTTTCCTGGTAGCGGGGTAGACGAGCTTGCCGGCTCAACGCGTCGCGACCCGTTTGGCGGGCCGGACCTGACGGGCGGTTCATCAACGGACACGGTCTCAACAGAGTTCGGCACGAGCGAAGGCAACGGCAGCGGTCCATTCTCGCAGGATAACCAGTTCGCTCAGAACGAGCCGAACATCGATGGTTCTCTCAACAGTAGTTTGTCCGGGAACTCTGGCTCAGCGCTTCAGCCCGAAATGTCGGGCAACTCAAGTGAGTTCGGTTCGTCGACCGGCAGCGAGCCATTCGGCACGACAGTCAACAGTTCCGACTCTCTGACGAACGACCCCTTCGGTTCCAATGCCGAAATCGGAAACTCACAACCGACCGGACTGTTTGATCGAGGGCCGGAAACGTCGCTAAGCGGCGGCTTGAACGAGCCATCGTCGACAGGATTGTCTGCCAATTCAGGTTCAGGCAACGACACGCTGCCTGGCAGCGAATTCGGCACACCACAGCCTTCGACGGCGGAGAGCGAGTTAGGCTCGCTGGACAGCGGCCCTTCAACAATTTCATCGACCCCGTTCGGTAGCGATGAGCCTTTCGGAACTTCCGGCAACGAGTTGCCGGAAAGCTCGCTCGGAAGCTCAGGTATGACTTCACCGTCGTCGAGCAATGATCTATTTGGGGACCCAGCCAGCACGGCGTCGAGCTTTGATTCCGGAAACGGATCGGGTTCCGAATCGACAGAGCCGGTAAACCTCTTCCCGGAAACGATTTCGCAGCCGATCAACACCGCGTCCAACGATCCGTTTCAGCCGCCGTTGACGTCGTCACCCGACAGCAATTCTCCGAGCGGGGCGTCTTCGATTTCGAGAGACCCGTTTGGTAACGAGCCGGCACGTTCGGGAAGCTCTGCCCGCAACCAGACATTCGCCAGCCAGCCAGCTAACTCGGGCAGTTACACGGTGCAGGAAGGCGACTCTTACTGGAACATCTCGAAGAAGGTCTACGGAACGGCGAAGTACTTCCAGGTGCTTGCCGACTATAACCGAAAGATCATTGCCGACCCGCAGAAGATGAAAACCGGAGTTGTGATTCAGACTCCCGATGCAGCGGTTCTGCAGTCACGCCTGAAAACGGTGCCGCGTCCATCGCCGACGGCGCTGGCTGGTCGGATCGAGACTTCCGGTCGAGCCGATCGTTCTGTCTCCGCCCGTTCTGCTGGCTCGGCAAGTTCGGCCAGCGAGTCTGTCGTCGTCAGCCGTCGCGAAACAAAGGCGAACGAGCCGTCGGGCATCCTGTTTAACGAGCAGGGTTACCCAATGTTCAGAATCGGAGAAACCGACACCCTTACGTCGATCGCGTCAGATCATTTGGGACGAGTGTCGCGCTGGCAGCAGATTTACAACATGAACCGCGATCAGTTGCAAAGCCCGGACAAACTGCAAATCGGCATGCTCCTCAAACTTCCTGCCGACGCCAGTCGCGTCCCACTGATCGACAGGACATCGTCGCTCCGATAACAGAAACACCGTCCCACTCTTCGCTTAGAACGAGTCCGACGAAAGTACCAGCAATCGTCGTAGTTACGGGGTGCGTCTTGACGCACTTCGAAAACAGCGGCCATCGCGAGTTGGTGCGTCGGGACGCACCCTGCAGGGATTCCAGTGTTTCACCGTCGCTCGATCAAACTTCGACCCTGGGGATGCGAAGAGCCCCTTTTCGATCATTGATCGGAACGACAAAGTGTCGGCCTGAGTTATGTTCTTCCGCTTCGGAAGCGCGCTCATTCTTGTCGTAGTGACCTCGCTGCTTGGCATCTTTGTCGAGAAGCAGAATTTGACGCTGCGCCGCGAGATCAGCCGTCAGCACTACCG
>JADHNX010000163.1 GCA_016779365.1 Planctomycetaceae bacterium | reverse complement strand
GACGCAACAGGTAACTTCTACGTCGGCCTGGGCAGCGACTACGCGCAGCTCACTCGACCGAAAGAAGTTTCACGCTGGCGTGGCAAGGTGCTGCAGATTTCGCCGGACGGCACGCCTCGACCATTCGCTCACGCCTTCCGATACCCGACCGGAATCGCCATCGACTCCCAGGGCAGAATCTTCGCGACCGATAACCAGGGCGTGCAGAACACATTTAACGAACTGAACCATCTGCGCGACGGCTTCCATTACGGCGTTCCGAAAAATCACGAACAGTCACTGAAAGTCGAAGCTCATCCGCCGGCGATTCAAATTCCGCACCCGTGGACTCGCAGCATCAACGGCATCACGTTCCTCTCGGAGTCGTACCCGCAGAAAGGAATCGCTGGTCACGGAGTCGGCTGCGAATTCAACGGCAAGCACCTGATCCGATTTACTCATCACGAGGTCGACGGAATTCTGCAAGGCGCAACGTACTACCTGTCGAAGCCCGACTTCCCGGACGCCGATGCAAACTTCCTTGGCCCATTGAGCGTCACCACCGCTCCGAATGGAGACATCTACATCGGCAGCATTCATGACAGCGGTTGGCTCGGAGGCCAGAACACCGGCAGTATCGTCAAACTGAAACCGTCCGGTGACCTGCCCAACGGAATCAAGGAAATCCAGGCAACGTCTGACGGCTTCGAAATCCGATTCCAGAATTCCGTTGACCGATCTGCTGCGGAAAATCCGGAGAACTATTCGCTCAGCGGTTACACCCGAGAATGGAAAGGCGGCTACGCGACCGAAGATTCTGGCCGCTTCCAGCCAAAAGTTGAAACCGCAACGCTCTCCGCCGACGGCTCCAGCGTCCGCCTGAAAACCAGCGAACTGAAAACGGGATTCGTCTACGAAATCAATTGCCGTCTCAAAGAAAATGAGACACCGCTGTGGCCAGCCACGGGCCACTACACCCTGCACCGAATTCCGGAAGGCAGCTCCCAATAACGATCGATTTTTCATCCAAACATGGGAATCCTGCCCGAGCCACATGGCGGCAATTGAAGCCGCCCGATTGTTCTGTTAAATGCGTGACCAGGCAGACGTAGTCGCAGGGTGGGCGATGACCACCCTACTTTAAAATCGTTTCTTCAAGGACCGCAGCAGTGGCCGTTATCGTTCAGAAGTTTGGTGGGACCAGCGTTGCTGACACGGACAAAATCCGAGCAGCCGCTCAGCGGGCGTTTGACGCTCAGGCTCAGGGAAATCAGGTCGTCATGGTTGTTTCGGCCATGGGCAAAAGCACCGACCACCTGGTCGACCTGGCGGGCGAGCTGACAGAAACTCCGCCAGCCCGCGACATGGACATGCTGCTTTCGACTGGAGAACAGGTCAGCGTCGCTCTGATGTCGATGGCGATTCATGAAATGGGCGGTAAGGCCGTCAGCATGACGGGGTCGCAGCTGGGAATCATGACCGACGGCCACCACACCAAGGCCAAGATCCTGTCGATTTCTACCGAGCGGATTCGTGCGAAACTCGACGACGGATACATCGTCGTGGCCTGCGGTTTCCAGGGAGTGAACTCGGCGGGCGAAATCACCACGCTCGGTCGAGGCGGAAGCGACACCTCAGCCGTCGCTCTGGCAGCCGCTCTTCGCCCCAGCCAGTGCATTATTCATACGGACGTCGACGGTGTTTACACAACCGACCCACGGCTGGAAAAACGAGCGAGCAAGTTCAGCGAAGTCAGCTTCGAAGAAATGCTCGAACTGGCCGGAATGGGTGCCGGCGTCATGCACAGCCGCTCGATCGAAATTGGCAAGCGGTTCGGCATTCCGATTTACGTTCGCAGCAGCTTTGATGAAAAGCCAGGCTCGTGGATCTACACCGACGAGCAGACTCCCCGGCGCGCCGTGGCCGGAGCCGCCCTGCTCCGCAACGAGTGCCGCGTCACCGTCTTCAAGGTTCCTGATCGACCGGGAGCCGCCCGTACGATCTTCTCAAAAATTGCCAGAAAGAACGTCGCCGTCGACATGATTGTTCAGAACGTCGCCGACGACGGCACGACGGATATCTCGTTCACCGTTCAGAAGGGCGACTTTCCCGACACCATCGCTGCTGCCAAAGTCGCGTCCAACGAAATCGGCGCGGGAGGCGTCGACTTCGAAAATGATGTCGCAAAAATCTCCGTCGTTGGTCTCGGCATGGTCGATACACCTGGCGTTGCCGCAAAGATGTTCAAGACGCTCGCCGACGCGAACATCAACATTCTGATGATCACGACGAGCGAAATTAAGACGTCCGTGCTGGTCAGCCAGGAAAACGCCAATGCCGCTCTGGCAGCCGTTCACACGGCTTTCAGTCTGCACGAGCTGAACGATGACGGAGCCGAAGAACGGCTTGCTCGATACGCCACCGGAGACGACGCTGCTGACGAACAGACCATTCAACTGAACATGGCAACGTCGAGTGACGACGATGGAAAGCATCTTGAACAGGTCACGATGGAATCAATTTCCGTCCACCGTGGCCAGTCACTGATCAAGATCGGAGCGGTTCCAGACGAACCCGGATTCGCATCGACAGTCTTCGGCAACATCGGCGAAGCCGCCATCAATGTCGACATGATCGTCCAGGACGCCGGGACGAACGGAAAAACGAACATCGGCTTTACTGTCGAACGCGAAGATTTTGAACGCTGCGTCGCCCTGCTGGAAGAAATTGCTCCCGGAACGGGCATCGGTCCGGTCAGCTCGCTGCGAGACATCGCGAAAATATCGGTCGCTGGAATCGGCCTGCGGAGTCACACCGACATCGCCGACCGACTGTTCAACTCACTGGCCGACGCGAATGTCAACGTCGCTCTGATCAACACCAGCGAAGTCCGCATCAACGTGATCGTCCGCCTGGAAGAAGCTGAAACCGCACGAAAAGCTCTCGAACAGGAATTCGACGACGTCCTGATCGGCGTTCAGGAGTAGGTCAGGCTTTGCCTGACGAAATCAACCACCGGGATTAACCACGGAAGAAACGGAAGAACACGGAAGAAGTCAGCTTGGCTTCCGTGTAATTCCGTATCTTCCGTGGTTAAAGAACTTTCTAAAGTTAATGCGGCCACTGACTGTGATTTACATTGCCTACGCATTACTCGCTTATGGCTGTGCGGTCTCCCTCAACAACTTTTACCTCAGTTTTTTGCAATTTCCGCTATATCGGCTTCGCGGCGGAAACCCAGATCACTTTAAGTCGCAATCGCTGGTCGTATTGGTCGGCTCTCTTCTAATTGTCGCATTCTTATTCAGCGTCGCTGGCTCTCCGTGGTTATTCTGGGCTGGTGTTACGTGTGCCGTTTTCGATACGGGCGGCCCCCACTGGTTCGCCTTGTACATGTTGTTGCGACGAGTTGACGATGAGGAGTGAGGCTGCACCGCAACAAACTTCATTCGTCGGATGGAATCACGCTCGCATTTCGGCCCCGAGTTCGTGGACGATTTCGACAAGGGCTTTCGCGTTTTCGGGGGGCACTTCGGGGAAGACTCCGTGTCCGAGATTGAAGATGTGTCCCGTCGTGCCGGCTGAGTCGAGCACTGCTTTCGCGCGAGCTTTCAACGTATCCAGATCGGCGAGTAGCGACACGGGATCCATGTTGCCCTGCACGGCTCGGTCAGGTCCAAGCATTTTGCGGGCGTCGGCCATGTCGACTCGCCAGTCCAACCCGACGATCTGCCCGCCGGCTTCGGCCATGATGGGCAGCAGCGCCGGGTTTCCGGTCAGGAAATTGATCACCGGTGCGTCGGTCACTCCGTCAATCACGGCTTTCGTGTGAGGCAACACGAACTCACGATAGTCTGACGGCGACAGGCAACCGGCCCAACTGTCGAAGACCTGAACCGCCTGCACGCCGGCTTCGACCTGAGCATTCAGATAACCGACCAGACTGCTCGTCAGAGTTTCCATCAGAGCGTGCCACGCTCCGGGATCGTTGTACATAATCCGCTTCGTGTTGAGATAATTCCGCGACCCGCCGCCTTCGATCGCGTACGAAGCCAGCGTGAACGGTGCACCGGCAAAGCCGAGCAGCGGAATATCGACCGGCAGTTCTTTTCGGACCAGCTTGACCGTGTCAAAAACGAAATGCAGCGTTGAGAGGTCTTCCAGACGTTTCAGACGATCAACCTCCGACGCCGACTGAATCGGATTATGAATGACCGGTCCTTCGCCTTTCTGATACTCGAGGTCCATTCCCATCGGTTCGAGAAGCGGCAGCAGGTCGGCGAACAGAATCGCCGCATCGACTCCGAGAATCCGCTGAGCGTCCAGCGTGACCTGCGCGGCCAGCTCCGGCGTCTTGCAAAGTTCGATAAACGTGACTTTGTTCCGAACTTCCATGTATTCGGGCAGGTACCGCCCGGCCTGACGCATGATCCACAGCGGGGTTGTGTCGGTCGGTTCGTTATATGCCGCCTTCATAAAACGGCTGGCCCGGAGTTCGGGAGTAATCACGGTCGCTTCTCCAAACGTGCTAATGAGCATTGAACAGGCAGAAATCGCCAGCCGCAGTTCAGCCAACGACGAGAACCGCGTTCGTCACGTCGGTTCAAGGCGGAGTGTCGCTGTCGCGACGTCAACAGACAACCGCACGGTGTGAGTGTTGTTCGGCTTGTCGAGTGTTTGGTCGTTGGCCTATGTTCCTCCGCAAAGCGACAAACCCAGTTAATGAGTACTCAGTCACCTACGAATGGCAGATTTCATGACCAGCAGCCCGGAGAACCACCAGCTTCAAGTCGCCAGAAAATGCGTGGAACCTGCGGCTTCCAATCATAGACCGCACCACACAAAGATCGAAAAATTCTGGCTGGCTGGCAGTGCTCTGCTTTACGGCGGAGTCGGGCTGCTGATTCTCTCGGGCATCGATCAGGTGTCGTACCTGCCGTTCCCGATGCCGGAATTCTGGTATTCGAATCGAAGTTTCTGGCCGTTCCTGGGAATTCTGGCGATCCCCTGTGGCATTGCCCTGCTGAAAAAAGAGCCAAAACTGAACTGGCAACCAACGCTCGCGGGGCCAAGATTTGGATCGGTTGTTCTTTACACACGCAGTCGGTGCCACCTCTGCGACGACGCGAAGATTCTCCTCAAAACGTACGCCCGCTGGCTGCCGACGCCCGTTGAAGTTGACATCGATGGCGACGAGGAACTGAAAGAACAATTCAACACATGTGTGCCGGTCGTCGAGATCGACGGGAAGGTCCGCTTTCGAGGAATCGTCGATGAGATGCTGCTTCGCCGTTTGATCGAAGGTTCGGAGCCGACCGCATGAGGACGCTCGGAATCTTCGCGAAGCAACCAGTTCCGGGCCGGGTTAAAACTCGGCTGGCTGCCGACTGGGGCGACGAGCGAGCCGCTGCTCTTTACGACTGCTTCGTCCGGGATCTCCTCAGCAGATTCGCGAGCGTTGGAGATCGGCGAGTGATTGGCTTCGCTCCTAACGCCGACGACGCTCGACAGTGGTTTAATGCCGCTTCGCAGTCGTCGACCTCTGCTGAGGGTTGGATGCTATGGCCTCAGCCAGAGTTCGACCTGGGCGGACGCATGGCCAACTTTTTTGAAACGTGGACCGAGTCGGCAGACCATCGCACGATTCTGATCGGCTCGGACAGCCCATCTCTGCCTGCCGAGTATCTTGAACAGGCCTGGCTGTTGCTTGAAACAAACGACTGCGTTCTTGGCCCGGCGACCGACGGCGGCTATTACCTGATCGGGCTTCGCGGAACCATCACCGACTTTGGTGCACCGTTTCGGAATGTTGAATGGAGCACCGCCGGCGTTCTCGCTCAGACAGTCAAACTCCTGAAGCAGCACGACCTTTCACTCGGTCTGCTTTCGCCGTGGTACGACGTCGACTCCGCCCAGGATGTGGTCACACTGGCCGGACATCTCACCGCGCTGGAGCTATCAGGAACCACCAATTTCCTCGCCTCGACCCGGCAGTTCCTCGCTAATCGATAGCCCGTTACGACGCCGGACTACCAAGAAAAACACCCCGACCGCTGCTTGCGATCGAGGTGTTTGATGGGTCGCTGGAGTTTCAGTCGGTTCGAAAAGTCGATCGATAACTCACTGAACAGCGTCTTGATTAACGCTGCGAGATGACTCGTCCCGTTCGATCTCGACGAACCGGATCTTCTGACTTCGTGCCATCCTTTTCGGCCTTGTCAACGGCACGCTGTTTGGCCGCTGCGGCCAGTTGCTGAGCGTACGCCAGTTCTGCGTGGCTGAACTGAGGAGTGTCAGGCTGAGCCAGACGGTTGAACTTCATTGCTGCAAGTTCCTGCCAGCTCTTACCGTTCGCGATGTTCCAGGCTGCCGCTTGAGCGACGTTCGGATTGATTCGTCCCGAAGCGACAAGATTCAGCAGCTCCTTCAGAATCGGATCTTTGCTGACGCTTTCGACAGGGTGAATTTTGTATTCCATCCTTGAACTTGGTTCTGGCTTGCCATGCTCAAGACACACCGACGTGACCGGAATTCTCACCACCATCTCAGGCGGAATCGAGAAAAAGCCACCGCCGCCAGCAGCTGCTCCACCACCAGCACCAAGACCGCCCCCCTGCTGACCACCGCCACCGCCGGTTGTCTGACCGCCGCCTCCCTGCTGACCACCGCCGCCAAGACCACCACCGGCACCACCGCCGAGGCCGAATCCCTGATTCAGAACATGAACTCCGACGAACGATTCGGGCATCTGAACCGTGATCGTCTCTTTCGTCAGATTCTCGATCAGAAGGTTGCCGGTTTTGGAATTCTTCTGGATCAGTTTGGTACTCAGCTTTTCCTCTTCCATTCCCTGGAAGAGTTCAACGACCGGCGCGTTCGGGTCGAGTTTTGGTTTCGTAATCTGTCCCTTTTTCGCCGCTTCGGCTGTTCCGCCAGCCAGTAAAGCAAGTGCCAGAAGCGCCACACAGTGAGTTCGAAAACGGAACATCATGAATCTATCCTTATGAGCAGGAGCAGTATCAGAAGGAGCCCTTGTATGCCGACGAATTTTGAGTCGCCACCAGACAGCCTTCGCGAGTACCGGAGTTTATCGGACATGCAGGTTGACGCCCGGCTCAACGAGCGTCAGGAGCCGGAGCCATTATTCGATACGAGATACTACCGCAGCGAGAAAACCACCACCAACACGAAGTCAGCCTTGGCGTCACGAATTTGCATCTTCCGGGTACGGTCACAGCACGCGGTACAGGAAATTCAGGATCGACCGAAACTGCCGACTGGCGAGCTATGGCAAAACAGTCACTCACCAGCTGTCGGACTTTAACGTTCAGTCGCATTACGCCGACATCCGCGACCAACCAACATCCAAAAGCCTCGGACGACCGCATCCCTGTTCCGAACGGGACTTTTCTTATCAGCCTGGCGGCTGTACTCAGACAGTGGCCACGGCAGGAGTCAGGTATTTGTCGACGTCGTTTGAAACGATGACGCCGTAGTTCACCGCCCCCAGCCAACCCGACATGATGATCCCAACAGAGCCAGCATGGAAAAGTCCTCCGATCTGCTCGGGAAGTTTTCGGCTGACTTCGAGGCCTTCGAACTTCGTGCCGAACGACGAACCTCGCCAGTGCTTTGTGTAGTGCTGAAATGTCTTTGGCGTGGATGCTTCGGCGTGGTCCACTTTCTCGCGGATGTTCGGTACGTACTGCTCAAGGCAGTCGAGCGTCGTCTCAACAAGATCCTGCTTCGAAGCGGCGTACTCTTCTTCTGACAGGTTGGCCCAGTCTTCGAAGCGTGCATTCGTTGACGACACGATGACGTACCGATCGTGCCCCGGCCGAGTTTCAGGGTAGTAGAACGAGAACGTTCGACTGCTGACATCGCGGCTGAGAATGGCGTCAATATCGAAGCCGTGATGTTCGGAGTGGAACAACAGGTCGCCGCAGTAGTCGTACGACTCTCCCGGCTTCAGAGCGATGTAGACCTGGCAACTGCTGGTGTTAAGCCGGACGGCTTCAGCCTCGTCAACGTACTCTTTGTCGAGATTGTCCGCGCCGACCAGGTCAAAGATTGTCTGCTTCAGGTTGGCATTCGATAGGATCGCATCGCAGCCGATGCGGCGACCGTTGACGACGACTCCGGTGACCTGCCGGTCCGGGCCAATCTCGATGCTCTCAACGTTGGAACGAATTCGAATGTCGACTCCGTTGCTGATCATTTCGTCCTTCATCTGATTGACCAGCTTGTCGGTCCCGCCCTGAAACGTGAACACGCCTTTACTCATGAAGTTCGAAAAGACGATTCCGTAAGTGATGGCAGGATCTTCCAGCGTCGAACCGTTCGCATAGGTAATCGGCTCCATCAGCAATCGAACGACGTCATCACGCCCAGGAAAGAATTTGTCGAACAGCTCTCGAGTCGTCATCTGCTGGTCGTCGTAGAAATTCATCTTCCGGGCGAAAGTGAAAAAGTCGTCGACGGTCTGGTGCGGAATTTCGAACTTCTCGGTGATCAGCCGCGTGAAGTCTTTGCGGTCAAAGGTCGTCTCCAGTGAAAACTGCGGGTTCTCAAACCGGATGCCTTTCAATTGGACGATGGAGTCGGCGATTTCCTGAGTCCAGTATTTGCGGCATGATTTGACCATGCCGATCGGGAAGCCGTGAAGGGAAATATCAAAGATGTGGCCGTTGCGTCGTTTGAACCAGGTGGCCATGCCGCCGAGCTGATAATGATGCTCCAGCAGAAGCACCGAACGCCCCTGCCGAGCCAGCGTGTTGGCCGAGGTCAGCCCCGCCAAGCCGCTGCCGATAACGACAACGTCGTAGTGATCTTTGGTGTCTTTCAAAAAGTCTTTGGCCATAACCTCACCGAATATTGCCGGACGATTTGATTCAAATCCGGACCTGCCCAACGGCTGTTTCGCCGCGCGGAATGCTTCAAGCCGGGGAGTTTATTGGACCTCCGTGCGAAAACCAAACCAGCCGATTCT
>JADHNX010000162.1 GCA_016779365.1 Planctomycetaceae bacterium | reverse complement strand
CAGGAATCATGTCGGACTACGAAAAGGTTGCGTCAGTCAGCGAGATCGGACCGGGGCAACGGCTGTCAGTCTTTGTCGATGATGTCCCCGTCCTGCTGATTCAGACAGACGACGGCTGCTACGCGGCGATCGAAGACGTTTGCAGTCACGACGGTCAGCCTTTGACGGACGGCCCGATCGCGGATGGAGCGATCACCTGTGATCGTCACGGGGCGAGTTTCGATCTGAAGACCGGAAAGCCGACCTGCATGCCAGCCACCGAGGGCATTCAGATCTACGATGTCAAAATCGAGGACGGCTCGATCTTCCTGAGGCCGTCTTCCGGCGAGGTTTCCAGCTGCAATCATCCGACACCGGCCAACACAGTCCTCGCTGCTCCTAAAACACCTCAGACGATCCCGACCGATGGCGAGGCTGCACCGCTGGAAGCCATCGAAGTTTCTTCCGAAGACGACGAGAACAAATCGATCGACGAAAAGATGGTCGATGCTCTGCGAACGGTCATTGACCCGGAGCTGATGATCAACATTGTCGATCTGGGACTGGTCTACTCTGTCAACCACGATGGAAGAAACGCCTACATCGACATGACGCTGACCAGCCCCGCGTGCCCAGCCGGGCCGCAAATTGTGCAACAGGCAAAGATGGCACTGGAACGTCTGCAGCACGTTGAAGAAGCCGAGATCAAGCTGGTCATGACGCCGCCGTGGTCGCCCGATCGGATGACTGACGAAGCTCGCGATCACCTGGGAATCTTTTAGGCCGGGTGAGACTATCGCTGGCAACGAGCCTGCAGGATTTCCGATCGGACAACCAGTTGGGGATAAGAACTCGCGACGTTCGAGAACCGGACCTTTGCAGGTTGCCGGGAATTCAAAAGTGCGAGTGCGGCTTCAGTCGGTGGGGGATTCAAGGGTTTCCCAGCGGTCGAACTTTTCCAGCAGCTCTTCTTCAAGCTGTTCGAGTTCGTCGGTCGCGGCGGCGATTTCTTCTCGAGACTTCTGATAGAAAGACGGGTCGGCCATCAGGGCGTGCAGCTCTTTCTGGCGGTTTTCGATTTCTTCGATCCGCTTCGGCAGGGTTTCGAGTTCACGCTGCTCTTTGAAGCTGAGCCTCCGTGGTTTGCTGGCCGGTTTGGAATTCGTCGGCGAGGTGTTGTCGGTGGAACTTTCGTCGCTGCCGGATGCCTGATATTTCTGTTCGGCTTTGGCTGTCACCGCCGCCTGTTGGTTGGTGTCGGATTTCTGTCGCAGCCAGTCGTCGTAGCCGCCGTCGAATTCCCGGATGACGCCGTCGCCTTCGAAGACGAACGTACTGGTCGCGACGTTGTTGAGAAACGCCCGGTCATGGCTGACGATCAGCAGCGTTCCGGAGAAGTTTGCGAGCAGCTCTTCGAGCAGTTCCAGAGTTTCGGCGTCGAGGTCATTTGTTGGTTCGTCGAGAACCAGAACGTTGGCTGGCTTAGTGAAAAGGCGAGCCAGCAGCAACCGATTGCGTTCTCCCCCCGAAAGGAAGCTGACGCGAGTCTGCACTCGCTCGGGCGAGAACAGAAAGTCCTGGAGATAGCCGACGACGTGCTTTCTCTGGCCGTTGATCAGAACGAAATCGGAGCCGTCGCCGATGTTCTCGCGGACGGATTTCTCTTCATCGAGCTGCGCCCGCAACTGGTCGAAGTAGGCGACTGAGGTATTTGTGCCAACTCGAACGTTCCCGGATTGCGGCTTCAGCTCGCCCAGCAGAACTTTCAGCAGCGTCGTCTTGCCGACACCGTTGGGACCGATCAGGCCAATTCGGTCGCCGCGAAAAACGGTCGTCGACAGGTCACGGATGATCGACTGCTCGCCATAGGCGAAGGAAACATTGTCCGCCTTGCTGACCAGCATGCCGGACCGTTCAGCTTCCTGGAGTTGCATCTTTGCTTTGCCGACCTTGTCTCGCCGCTGCGCGCGAACTTCTCGAAGTGCTTTCAGGGCTCGGACGCGGCCTTCGTTGCGGGTTCGTCGAGCCTTGATGCCTTGTCGGATCCATTTTTCCTCCTCGGCAAGCTTCTTGTCGAACAAAGCCTGTTGCTGTTCTTCCGCTTCGAGCATCGCGTCGCGACGGGTGAGAAACGTGGCGTAATCGCAAGTCCAGTCGAATAGTCGTCCGCGGTCGACTTCAATGATTCGGTTGGCCAGGGCCTGCAGGAAAGCGCGGTCGTGAGTCACGAAGATCAGCGTGCCGGTGTACCGCGACAGGAAATCCTGGAGCCAGAGGATCGAGTCGATGTCCAGGTGGTTTGTCGGTTCGTCGAGGAGCAGAACGTCTGGCTCGGTGACCAGGGCTCGCGCCAGCAGCACTCGTCGTTTCTTGCCGGCTGATAGCGAGTCGAACGTCTGGTCCGGATCGAGCGACATTTCTCGAAGCGTTCGTTCGACGCTGTGGAGAGCGTCCCAGCCGCGTTCTTCGGCTCCGATTCGCTCGATGGCGGTGTCGAGCCGTGCCTGCTCATCGGCGGAAAGCTGTTGAGTGTGAGCTTTCAGGTCGAGCGTTCGGAATTCGGCGATGTCCGCACCAATGTTCGGGATGCCGTCTGCAACCTGCGCGAAGATCGATCCGCCTTTGGCGTCGGGGACGTGCTGCGTGAGCGACGCCAGGCGGGCTCCGGATTCAAGGATCACGGAGCCGTCGTCGGGCTTGAGTTCGCCGCCGATCAGCTTCAGGAGCGTGGATTTGCCCGCGCCGTTTCGACCGACGAGTCCGACTCGTTCGCCACGTTCTATATGGACCGTTACGCCGTCCAGCAGGACTGGGTGCGAGAACGTAAAGGTCACGTCTTTAATGCTGAGGAGTGCCATGCGCGGGAGTGTAGCGGCTTGAATCTGAATCAGAAGCCGGCGGTTTCCTCGTCGTTACCCGCGAATTTCAATCGGTCTTTGTAGAACTTCTTGAGACGTTCGATTGAGTACATGCGGACGACCTTGCCTTTGTAGGTCAATCGACCGTTCTCGTCGGTGTCGAGGTCGACCGAAACTTCGTCCGACGCGTAGCCCGCGTAGAGGCCTCCGAAAGTTTCGGGGTCGACACCCTGTCCGGATTCCAGATCCGACATGGCATCAAGGCCGCCAGCCATCAGTCCCGTCGCGTTGATGATTTTTGTGGCAGTCGTGTAACGCGCTTCCTGGTTGAGGTTGCTCCGGACATTTTGAAGAGCTGCGTACGCCGCCGTAATCGACTTGGTGACTTCCTGGCTCGCTCCTTCGGCGGCTGGCTGAGCGACTGCTGTTGACTGGGCAGACCACTGCATTGTGCCTGCGAGATAGCCGAGCCCGAAGATGCTCAGTACGGAAACTGTTTTCCAGATAGCTCGCATGGGTTTCTTCCTGCAGATTGACGGGCCACTCGGGAGCGAAGGCCGGTTCAGAAAAGGGAGCCGATTCAGCAATCTCGATATCGTCTTCGTACGACGGGCCAGTTTCAAGAACCAAAGACCTGATGGAACGGTCGCGACGTGGCCCGGCTCGGGAGTGTCAGCTCGGCGCGTCTGTTCCGATTTGGTTTGAGGTGTAGGGTTGTGACGAGAAGTCGGGCTGAGCTTTCTGCCAGCTCCGACAGCGCAAGACAGAGTCCACTCAACCCTGTTGGTCGAGTGGACTCTGTGGTCATACCGTTCCTGACGAATCAGGCAGCTTTCCGTTCAGACGAATCGGAATCCGTCTTCTGGACCGGTGCCATCGGAATGGAACGGCTTGTTGTTTCGTTATTCTGCCCGTGTCGACCGATGAAAAAGCTGACGTACATCAGCCCGCCTGAAAAAAGCAGTGCGGCGGCACAGCCCATGAGGGCGATCTGGTCGTCTGAGGCGTTGTTGAGTAATTCCATGTGAAGACTCGCTGAAAAGTGTCGAGTGGTTGTCGAGTCGCGCTTCGAAACGGTCAGGATTGGACCAGTCCGAATGAGCGGGAGAGCGACTCCAACAGAAGTGGTTTCGGACAGATCGCAGGTGCCGCTTCAATGAAGCCGGAAGAAGTTGGGCAGTTCGGCAGACCACGTCGACACTGCTCGGTCTGGTCCCTTGATGCCGGTCCGGAGGTCTCTGGCTGACTTTGCCGGGGATGTCGGTTTGGCGGTGTTCCGAGTGTCGATACCGATACAACGCGTTGGCTGTATCTGGAATTGCAGAAGCAGCTTGCGCGGTACCGGCCGGCTGCGGCCTGATCGATCGGGAATCCAACTCATCTTGACCCTGAAGCGACGTTTTCCCTATTTAGGCTGCGGTTGCAAGGTGTGTCTTGACGCACCGCTGATCCCGTTGACGATTTGATGCGTCGGACGCACCCTGATAATTTGATTGTTTTACAATTCGGCGTTCAGCCGATGGATTTATGCCCGCATGAGCATCCTGCAGCGATACATCCTGGTCGACCTGATCAAGGTACTGCTGCTTGTCATCACGATCATGACCGTGCTGCTGGTGTTCGTTGGAGTTTTCAAAGAAGCCGTAGATCGCGGGCTTGGCCCTCTGCATATGTTGCAGATTCTGCCTTACATCGTCCCGAGCCTTCTTCCGTACACAATTCCGGCGACGCTGCTGCTGGCTGTTTGCATCGTCTACGGACGGTTGGCCGCCGACTACGAAATCACGGCGGCCAAAGCCGCAGGCATCAACGTGCTGTCCCTGTTGGCTCCGGCGTTCTTTCTCGGCGGAACGTTGACCGTCTGCTCGCTGTTGCTGAACGACCAGGTGATTCCCTGGTCAATGGCCAACATTCAGAGAGTCGTCACGCTGGCGATGGAAGACATTTTCTTCGACGTGCTGTCGGGGCAACACATGGTCGAATACCCCGACAAGGGCTGGGCAATCACCGTTTCAGGAGTCGATAAAGAACAGCGTCGCCTCTACAGGCCGAATCTTCGTTACACCGTCGGCGGTGAGCAGTACGTCGCTCAGGTTCGCGAAGCAGTCCTGCGGATTGATCTGGAGAAAGAGCGGGTTATTCTGCAGCCGACTGACGCACGCTTCGCAGGGCCGGGGCGGATTTCTATCCGCCTTAAAGAAGGCGACATCGAGCTGCCGCTTCCGATGAGCAGTCAGAAGGTGAACGCTCGACACATCAGCATTTCTGACATTCGCAAGCAGCTTGACCAGTTCGACGAAGCTCGCTGCGAGGCCGAAGAAGCTCAGATTGTTCGAACTGCCTTCGCGCTGGCGATGGGGGAGTTCGACTCACTTGCTGAAACTCCGATGGCCGAACAGTCCAATAAGATCATCGCCAGTACCAGCCAGTCGAGAAAACACAGTACGGAACTGCACAATCGATTTGCCTTGAGTTGCAGTTGCTTCTTTTTTGCGCTGGTCGGCGGTCCGTTCTCGATTCTGCAGGCCCGTCGTCAATTCCTGACATCCTTCTTTCTCTGCTTCCTGCCGATTCTGCTGGTCTACTATCCGGTCGTCTTACTGATGATGAGTCTCGCGAAATCCGGCTCCGTCAACCCGGCCTGGGCTATGTGGACTGGCAACGCCATTCTGCTCGCAGGGGCGATCTTTGTTCTTCGGATAGCCGTCCGCCGGTAAAAACCGGGCGTCACTCATGCGAAAAATGCGTGACGGAAAGGAATCCTTGGATTGCAACCTGCTTCCACTCAGGTCTCTGATTTTATTAGCGGCTTGCTCACCGCCGCTCTGATTTATCAGCCCGTTGAAGAGGTGTGCCGCTGGCTCCGTCAGTGAATTCTGCAATCGGCGTTGGTACGGAATTCCGCACTGGAGAAGCCGGTGACACGCACATTGAATTGGTGGGTCAGGCGTTTTCTGCAAGCTTTGATCCTGGTGCACGGAAAAGCAAAATGCCCGCTTCGGACGAAGCGGGCATTCCAGAGGGTTGGCGTCTGGTTGTGGATTCAGGTCGCTGATGAGAGAAAAGAAACCGCACAGGCGTCGGACTTTGTCTGTCAGCCGATCACTACTCTGCCGCCGATTCTGATTCCGCCGCTTCTTTCGTTTCGGCTTCTTCGGCTTCCGCCGTTTTCAGTTTGATTGGCCGGGTGATTCCTGAGTCCTGAACGTTGACGTCGACTAGAGCCGGGAAGCTTTCCAGTATTTCGACGGATTCGTCAGAGAGTTTCGTTTTGTTAAGGCTCAGAGCACGCAGATTGGGCAGCGAGGCCAGCAGTTTGATTCCGGCGTCCGTGATTTTTGTGTCGTTGAGACGAAGTTCCTCCAGGGCGGTCAACTGGCCAACTGTTTCAAGTGCGGCATCTGTGATCATCGTTCCGGAGAGCGTCAGATAGCGCAGTTTCGGGAACTGAGCAATGGTCGGCATGTCGTCGTCACCAATTCGCGTGTAATTAAGCGCCAGCTCTTCCAGATCCTTGTTTCCGGTCAGTTTGGCCAGGCCGCTTCCGTCGACTCGCGTATCGCTTAGGGTCAGATCACGAAGCGTTGTCCACCCGCTCAGCATGCCGAAACCCTCTGAAGTGATCATCGTATTGGCCAGCGAAAGCACCTGCACTCGTCCAACTTCAGCAATTGACTTCATGCCCGTGTCTGTCACTGCGGAAGAGTTCAGGTCGATTTCACGGAGATTGTTTACATCTTCAAGACGTTGGAGCGAGGCGTCAGTCGAGCCAGACAGCGAGTATGTTCGAAGCTTTTTTGCGTTGATCAGTGTCATGACTTCTTCGAGTCGCTCCAGATGAGCAGCACGACTGCGTGAGCCTGTCTCTTTGCCCGGCTGTTGGTCCAGGGCAGAGGTTGATTGAAGGTTGTAGGCGGCAGCGACACTGCCGGCACCGATCACAATACCTGCCAACAGGACAATTGGGCGACTGACTGATTTCATGACGACGGGACTCCATAGTTTCAACAGGTGGGAAAGATTTCCGGAGTCTTCGAATCAGTTTATGGACACCGGGGAAGGCAGCGTTGTTTCTCTGCGCACGCCACGGACCAGGTACCAAAGTGATCAGATCGGCTGCGGTTCAGATTTCAAAGAGCGAATCGTAAACAGAGCGTCGACTGCTGCTCTGAATGGCGAGTACGGAAACAGGTCAGACGATTCCACATGGTTTCCTGGAAATTTTCTTTCTGTGTCTGGGGGGCTGCTGGTTGCTTTGTCCGAGCAGTTCGAGGCTCTGACTTTTCAGTTGGCATCACGGTAGCCTGGAGCAAGCTGACAGCAGTTCCTGGAGGATGGAGTTGTTGCCGGATCGGGAAATTGTTTCGGGCGACTTCTCAGTCGAGCCCCGCTGTTATTCTGAAGCCGAGTTGCAGGTCGACGCAGATTGCGATGGCGTTTGGGCTCGCAGTAGACTGACTCAAGGATGTTTCGATTCGGCAGGATCTCGATCAGTGAATGTCAGCAAAAAATACCGCCAGCGATCGGTGGCCAGGACTGCTCTGGAACGAGTGGCGCGGCGGCTATGGCTGGCCAGGCTTGGTCGGAAGTGGAGGACGGCCACGTTCTGGTTCGGCGGAGTCTGTTTCCCGATGTTGCTGATTCGTCGTCCTGGCGGAATGGGCGCAGACTGGTATGTGGTTGAAATTCTTGCGGGAGTTCCGTTAATCGCGGCGTTGTTTGCATTTCTGGTCGTCCGAAAATCGACGATCCTTGCCGCAGCTCGAAAGGTTGACGCCAGTTGTGGGGCGAATGACCTTTTCCTGACGCTGGTTCAATTGGAAACGACGGCAGGCGAATATCAGCCGGTGATTTCTCAGCAGGCGGACTTGCGATCGGCCAGCGTTGTTCCGTCGGCGGTCGTCCCCTGGCACTGGCAACGGTCGGTGGCGGCGTTGTCTGGCAGTCTGGGCGTTCTGATTGCAGCGTCACTGTTTCTTCCGCAGTTTGATCTATTTGGAAACGGCGGCTCAGTAACGGCTGCTGTTGCTGCTCGGCAGGATTTGCTGGAATCGCGGCGCGAGACAACGAGTCGGCTGGCGGAACTTTCTGCGCGGCGCGAGTCGGCGATGTTTACTGAAGAGGTTGATCAGTCTCTTGAGAAGCTTGCGGCAGAACTGCGGCAGCTTACGGCGGAGCGTTTCGCTTCGGGGCCCAAAGTTCTCGATGCCCGGCAGCGGGAGATCGAAGCTCGCTGGCGGGAAGCTCGCAGTCAGGACGAGGTCTCGCGGGTGCTGGAGCAGGCTCAGGCAACTCAGTTGCTCGGTGAGTTCGACCAGCGCAGCCGCCAATGGATCGCGGAACTGGCGAAAGGGCAGATGTCATCAGTTGATGAAGTTTTTCGTTCGTTGGACTCGGACCTCGAGAGGCTTGACTCGATCAGTGACGGTGCCGAGCGGGGGCAACTGGAAAAGGAGATTCGTCAGGCGATGGCCGAGCTGCAACGATTCGCCGGCAACCAGCTTCAGTCGCAACCGATCGAAGCGGCCATGAAGCGAGCGATGAGTCAACTCGACTCGTCACGATTGGATTCGGGGCTGCAGAAAGAGTCGACCCTCGCGTCGCAAGAGTCGCTGGAGCTGGCTCAGGCCGAGCTGCACGAAGTCGCCAACGCCGCTGCGCAGCTTGCTTCGTTGGAGCAGGCTCTGAACGCCATTCAATCGGCAAAACAATTGGCTCAGCAGAATACTTCTCAGTCGTCGGAAGGCGTGGGGAAGAGTGAGGCAGCGATTCACGAATTCGTCGAGCAGTACGCCGACTTGAAGGGAGAAGCCGGCAATCGTCCCTCCGAAGATGGTCTGCGACCTGGAGTTGATCCATCGCCGAGTGCCGAAAGCCAGGGTGGGCAGCCGGGGCAACACGTTGCCGAATCAGCGGGGCGGTCAGAGCCGGATTCCCCCGGCACAGGCGGTCGCTCGAATCCCGAAGGTGAAGCGAACGCTTCGGAAGGAAGCTCTGCTCAACATGGGGCGGGGCGTTCGACCGCTCGCGAGAGTCAAGTGGCGGAAACCGGGTTTCGCGATTCTCGGGAAGCTGCTGTTCTGGATGCGGCCCGTCGCCTGATGACGATGCGCCGGCAGGGGCTGGCCGACG
>JADHNX010000161.1 GCA_016779365.1 Planctomycetaceae bacterium | reverse complement strand
AACAAAAGCCTGCGCACGAGCCATCCGCTCGGTGATTTCTTTTCCGCCAACATTCACCATCCGGCTGGCACCGGAAGAATCGAAATGTGTCAGTTCTCCAGACATTCCTGGCTCGCTTTCGAAAGCTGAAATTACACGCCGCTCGGTCGCCGGCAGACGACCACTTTGGTTTTGCCTGCCTGGCGAGTGTAAATAACCGTGCCGACGCCCTGCCCTTTCATGGGCAGTTTTTTCCGGACAGTTTCAGCCTGAATCGGAACGTGGCGGCATTTGATTTCGGCCTGACCAAAGCTGTATCGACCGAAGGCTCGCCGGACGTCGCGGTCGTTGTTCGGCAGATTTTCGAGTACTTCGAACGGTCGGACAAATGGCGAATGCACCAGCGAATCGCCGGTAAGATATTCCTCGGTGTCGTCCAGTCTTCGTAACCCGAGCCGTTCGGCCAGAACATCGACCAGGCCGGACCGCACCACCGCTGGATCGAGATCGTAGATCCACGCTCCAAGTTCGCCGACGTTCGTCCAGGCAGACAACGGCTCGGCGGCGAGCGTTTCTCCGGACGGCAGAACGGTCGCGCGAAACGGAACATCGCCTGCCAGTTCTCCGAACCAGATTGTCGCTTCACGACACTCGCCGTCCAGGCTGACAAGTTCGACTTCGCAGTTCGCAAACTTTCCGCCGAAGTTGCTGGCCGGGCTGAGCTTGATCGCGCCACCTCGGAACTCGTCGATCAACTGAAGCAGGACCGGCAGACCGGGCTGGCATTCTTCGATCCTTCGCACTCGTCGCCACTCGACAGGCCGGCGGTCCGGATCGATGTGCAGCAGGCCGTGTCGTGAAACCACGTCAGCGATATCCGAGCAGACTGCTGTCACTCGATCGCCAACGCCGTGAGTTTCGGCATTCCAGCCAGCCAGCAGGCAGCAGACCGGGGACAAATCCACGCTGGTGACATCGCATCCCCGCATTCCGAGAGCGACCGAATCCGCACCGATTCCGCAACAGAAGTCCTGGACCGGTCCAGTAAACCGCTTTGCCTTGTGAGCAGCGACGGCTTCCGACGTTGCCTGTTCAAGCCCCTTCGCCGAGAACCACATGTCGGCTGCTCGGGCAAACCGCGAAGCCGCTTTCTGACGCAGCTCCGCTTGAGTAATCGCCGCTCGAACGACCTCCGGCGAGAATTCGGCTCGCAACCGTTTTTGAAGACCGAGTTCCGCCCTCTGGTTGCCCGCAAGACGTTCAAAAAGCTGCGGAGTCGCTTTGAGCTGCTCAAGAACCCGGCAGGCTTCCTCATCTTCAGCAGAAGAATTGTCAGATTCAGCGGACACAAAAGACCTTTCCGAACGGATGAAACGACGTCTGCCACGAAGCAGACCGGAAACCGGCGTCGGCTTCAACTGACCGCCGCAAAAACTGCGATTCTGGTCGAAAACGCGAGCATTCTTGAAAACTCAGTCGTCAAGGTTTCCGCAACCGGAACGACTGGAGGCACTCGCGCCATCGCAACTCGGATCGGGCTCCTGGAGCGACCAGCCCAACCGTTTCAAGCCGATACACCGGAGTAATCACTCTGGTTGATTTAATGCGAAGGAGTTTCTTCACGATGACTGAATCTCGAATTATCCCGCTGACCGTACTGAGCGTCGTGGCCGTCGCGACATTCACCATCGCCGGCCCGATCGCCAGCCTGTTCAATGACACACCGAAAGAAATTCAGTGGCAAACCGACCTGAACGAGGCACACCAGCAGTCTGTCCTTGAAAACCGACCGATGCTGCTCGTCTTTGACGCCGACTGGTGCAGATACTGCGACAAGATGGAAAAAGCGACTTTCATGGATTCCAGCGTGGTGACCTACGTCAACGAGAAGTTCGTCCCCGTCCACCTGGACCTTGCTGGCAACATGAAGATTGCCGAAATCCTGGAAGTCGAGCGGATCCCCTGCACAATCGCACTCAGTCCGCGAGCCGACTTGCTCGGTCGAGTCGTCGGGTACGTTAACACCGTGCAGTACCGGGAAACTCTGGTTCAGGTGAGAGCCTTGCAGACTCGCGTCGAACAAAAACTGGCCAGCGAGGCCGATCAGGCATCCGACAGGTAAAAAGAATTACCTGCCTGTAAATTACCTGCCTTAACATCGGCACGCAGTCTACGCAGCTCGGTCGGACGCAGACTTCTGGTCATCATCGTCGGCAACCTGTCGAATCGCCGCAGCCAGCAGATTCTGGAATCCTTGCGGCCAGTCCAGGTCAACAAGTTGCTCGGCGAAAGGAGCAACGAGCTCGACCAGTTTAGGACTGTCGCAGGCGACGCCACATTCGATGACCGATTCGATCGACTCAGCGGCACGACTCCAGTCGTATTCGTCTGACGCGTCCTCTGCGGAACGGATTCGTTCAATGTGGTGCCGCGCTTTGGCCATCCCACGTTCGATCTGAGTCGCCAGGTGCTGCTCCGGGGTCACCAGTTCCAGCAGCTCGAAAGCGCGATCGTGGACGTCGTCGTTGCGACCGGGGTCGGCGGGATCGCTGATCTTCATGAACCGGCTGATGTAGAAACGGTCCTGATTCGCACGGTTTCTCAGCCAGTAGTAGATCATCTGCTGATCAGAATCCGGATGAGATTCCACGCGACTGACAGCGGTCCGCAGGGCAGATTGAGCTTCGGCCATCATGTCGATGGCAGCCATAAAGTGCGTACGGTCTTCCATGTCAGTCGTTGCCAGAATTGCCTCGATGCATTCAGCCAGTGTTTCGAAACAATCGGCCAGTAGAAGGTATTTTTCGGCATGCGACCAGATGTCACTTCGCGGCTGATTCATCCAGAGGAAGCAGTTCGGAAGCTCTCGTGCGCGACCGATGATGTCGAGGTCACCAGGTCTCACGTCAAACGAAAAGTCAGCTCCATCGCGCAGGAGTTCGTCCCGTTCAACGGCCCAGCGAGCGCCTTCTGCCTTCAGTCGGCAGCGCTCGGCGATCAGCGACAGATCGTTGTCAGAAACGTCAGAATGTCGAGGGCGACCGGGATCAATTCGCGCAGGAGACTCCTGAGCACCAAACCCGCTTTCATGGGTCGGCAGAATCTCGGAGCGAAGCGGTTCAGAGTCAGCTTCTGGCGGAGCGTTCAGCCAGTTACTCACCGTTGTGATCGCTGCCCTGAGTTCAGGCAATTGAGGAGGACAATCCGACAACTCCGCCACAATGAGGGCGAGTGCGTCTCGAATCGACGCCAATGTCGTACTGGTTGTATTCGAGTCAGCATCCTGCTGACCGGGGAAAGTATCGCGAGGACTCATCCATCCACTCCTTATCGCGTCATCCATGACGGGCGATACGTTACTCGTTTTTCCGGTTTCGAGGCGAGATGGATGTTGCGGGGGTCACAATCCTGAGTCCCGGTGCGGATTCGGACTGTTTTGAAGCAGCCTCGTCTTGTGGTTTTTCCGTGCTCCGGACCGCCGTCGAAGCGTCAGAACGAGCATCCGGAGCCGGCAAATCAGCCGTTCGAAATCGGTTCAAACCAACGAGCCTCGACGTCGCCTCTTCATCAAAAACGTTTGAATCCTTCAAAATTAACGGCAGTTCAACCGTGAACTTACTGCCTTTTCCGAACTCACTTTCGAGATAAACCTCGCCATCCAAAAGCCGGCTTAGCTCCTTCACGATGGACAAACCGAGCCCCGTCCCCTCGTACTTTCTGGTCAGCGCATCTGTCTGCCCAGGCACACCCCGGCCTTGTCGGAATTTTTCGAAAATCCGCTCCTGCTCGTCGAGCGGAATTCCAATTCCGTTGTCCTCGATCGTAACGACACATTTTTCATCGATTCTTGATGCAAAAATCCGAACTCGACCGCCTTCAGGGGTGAACTTGATCGCGTTCGAAATCAGGTTAGTGAGAATCTGCTGCATCTTTCCCGGGTCCTGGAACAGCGTCGGCATCCCGGCATCAACAGCCCACGTCAGCGCAATCTGACGCTTCTCGGCCAGCGGCATTAACGTGCTGACCTGGCGTTCGACCAGATCGTTCATGCGGAATTCGGCCGGGTGAAGCTCCATCTTGCCGCTCTCGATTTTCGCCAGATCGAGCACGTCATTGATCAGTGTCATCAGGCTGCGACCAGACGTCTGAATGTTACTGGCGTATCGTTGTTCCTTATCGGTGAGATTCTTCGAATCGGCCAGCACCTCGCTGAAACCGAGGATGCTGTTGAGCGGCGTTCGCAGTTCATGGCTCATTGTCGCGAGGAACTCGTTCTTAACGTTGTTCATTTCGTAAAGTTGCAGGTTGACGCTGGCGAGTTCGTCAACTTTTCCGTCGAGGTCCGCGTTAACTTCCCGCAACTCTTCCTGAACCGTTACCAGATGGCGAAGCATGCGGTTGAAGGCGTGACTGAGTTCTTCAAATTCGTCGCCCGTTCGAATATCCGCGCGCATGTCGAGATTGCCGTGGGCGATCGCGTCGCTGACCTTTTTCAAGTGAAGCACCGGCTTGGTGATGACGTAACGCACGACCAGGTAAATGGCGAGAATCGCCAGTACAACCTTCACAATCTCAGCGGTTATGACAAACGCGTTTGTGGCGTGCAGCGACGACTCAACAGCAGCCAGAGGCAAAGTGATCCTCGCCATGCCAATCAAGTCGCCCTTCGCGATGGCGACAGCTCCGTCTGCGGTTTGCCGGTTCTTGTGATGGTGGCAGGCGATGCACGTTTCAGAAGCCGTGACCGCTCCGTAGTAGCGATACTCATTACTATCACGGTCGATATGGACGAACTCTTCGACACCGTTGCGCAGCTCTTGAAGGGCTCGATACCCGATGTCGTCGCTCGGTCGATTTGCAGGATCGGCGACAGCCGGGTTCGCATCGACCATTTCGAATTTGAATTCGCGAAGATGTTCCGGCTGTAATTCTGACGACAGTTTCTCGACCCGCCTCAAAACATCGAACGCGAAATTCAGTTCCTGGTCGGGCACGTCATCAGGTGTCAGTTCTTCATCCTGAGCTGAATCAGGAACGAAGTCCGGCTCGCCGTTGTTTTCGGGATTCTCTGCCTCATTAAAATTCGCTTTCAGCTGCGCGAACCACTCCCAGTGTCGCTGCTGAATCATCGGAGCCATCAACAGTCGGGCGGTTGTCTTGTTCTGCTCGCCAATCAACGACGACGTCTGCCACCAGTAAAGGGCAAATGTCAGAACTGCGAGAACACTCAGGCCAAAACCGAACAGGACGAGGCATTTGACCTCGAAGTTCGTTTCCCCCAGAACGCGCTTGAGTGTTCGGTAAGACATCAGAAGCTCCGATCCGCCGCGAAGAAGTGACAGGCCCTTTCATCATAGAGCGAAGCGGGATGTACGACGACCGGAGCTGGCACGTTCTGCGGGAAGCGATCACCGAAAGCGACTATTGAAAGACTGTCAACAAGAGCGTCGGTGACAATCAACAAGAACAGGCTACGGTCGATCGAACCATCAACAAATACAGCCCGGCGCCAGATGACTGGCGCCGGGCTGTCCGGTTATGGGCAAGGCAGGGGGCAAAATCTTACGTTGGCTGAGGTGTCCGAAGACGGGCCCCCTCAGCGGTTGTACTCTGGCGGTTCTGACACGTTGTCCCTCCAGCAGCCTGGTCCGATGACTTCCCGCCTGAACTCACAGGCGAGCCGCTCAAAACAGAAGCATTCAGTTGAGTCGACAGAAGAAAAGAGCAAGTGGTTCTGCAACCGGCGTCGGCAGGTTTCCGTCTCGATTTCCGATGCGATGAATCCTGAACGGCAGGCCGGGAACCCCTGCTGAACAACATTCGTCCGTCACCCGTAAACAGCGTCTTTAATCTGGAATTTGCGAGAAGGAACTTGTCGCGACGCAATCGTCGTTTCATTTGCCGCACCCATCCGGCTCTTTCTGAGCGAGACGAAGTGTGACGTCAACCTCTCTGAATCCGCGATTCCGTCCGCTCCACAACCACATCCGGCAGTTGACAAAAGAGATGAAAATCCGAGGCCGCAGCGCTGGCCTCAACAACAGTTCGGGACACTGGCATTAGCCGCCCTCAGTGTCCCACCTCCAAGTCTGGCGGACTTGTCATAAGGCCTCCTGAAGCGTGGTGATGGGATTTAAAACTGATGTGTTTGTCGACACCAGAGCCTACGATGCAAGCTGGATCCCGGTCGTCAATCTTTTCTTCTCAAAGTTATTTCCGTGTCCGTCGGGTGGTTTAATCTCGTGTTGTGACGCTGGCGAAAACTCTGACGGGGCACTCGATACCGGACCGTTTCTCGAACCCGAAAACTTTGCCCGAACCGACCCGCTGACTGAGTCCTCTTATCGCGTGCCGGGTGACGAGCATTCCATCGCTTAGCCTTTCTGACGCCGGCAATCCACTTCGCTTATCTGGATCGGTTCGATGTTTGAAACCTTTGACCATACAGCCGATCTTGGACTGCGTGTTACCGGCAACTCCTTGAACGAGCTGTTCGCCGAGGCCGCAGTCGGACTGACTTCGTTGATCGTTGCCGACGTTAAAAGTGTCGTCGTCGCAGGGGAGCGAACCGTGGAGATCAGCTCGCCAGTTCTGGAGTATCTCTACTTTGACTGGCTGAGCGAGCTGTTGTTTCTCTTCGAGTCCGAAGGCTGGCTCACCGCGAGTGCTGACTTCGAGCTTGCTGGCAATTCACTCCGTGCCGTCGTGCGTGGCGAGGAGTTCTGCGAGGAGCGGCATCGTCGTTCGCACGAAGTGAAGGCAATCACCTATCACGAGTTGAGCGTCGAGCCGCAACTTCTCGACGGCCAGCAGTCCTGGGTCGCGAACGTCATCGTCGACATCTGACAAGACATTTGAAAAATCGCCGCCTGACTCAGCACCCGCTCGCGGCGATTGTCAGTTCAACGGAAGCGTTGCGAGCATCTGCTGGTAGGTCGACCGTTGCTCGTCCGTCAGCAGGGACATCATCCGCAGCCTTGCGGCCTCAGCGGCCTGTTGATCATTGCTGTTGAGCAATGCCTGCACACGATCCTGCTGAGCCTTCGAAAGTCCCAACCGTGAAACGAGCTGACTCCAGGAAATATTCCTGCCGCCAACCAGCCGCCCAACCTGTTCACGGTTTGGGCCAGTAATCCGTTCCCAGAAACTCGGCGTCAGTTCAAGGTTCTGCCGGCTGGTGACTGTTTTCGTCGAAGCCCGATGAGTCCGTTCAAAAATTCGACGCCGCTTTTCTTCCAGACTGAGCCGAGGGCGCTCGGCCATAATCGCCTGCTCATGCACAGAATTCGGAGTCTGCTTGGCCCCGCTTCCGGCGAGCTGCAGAAACTCCATCATCATGATGGCCGACCCGCTGAAGCCAAAGACGACTGCAAAATAAATCAGCGGAGAAAAGCCGGGCATTGTCAGCTTGTACGTTTTCCCCGCAAAGCGGAAGAGCGGAATGGTGAGCGGCGTTTTGTCAGAAACTCGACGAAGTCCGACATACTGAAACCCGTCTTCCGGTCGAACATGTACAACTTCCAGATCGAAGGTGGTGCCGGTTTCCGAATCCGTTAGTTGGACGTGGCTTCCCGGAGCAACTCGCGAGCCCTTCAGCAGAAGCAGGCCGAAACCCGTTGCCGACATGTCTGACAGGACAGCGCGATGATCCTCTCCACCGAACTCGACCACGACTTCAGCGCGGCCAGCTTCGACGGTGAAACGTTTGCTGCGTCGCCGTTCTGTCGGCTCGGCAATCACGATTCATCTCCTGAGAGGCGGAACGAAAGTACGAGCTGAAATCTGCTCGCTTTTTCAAAAGGCCCGCTGAGTTGCGAAAGCTGAGATCTCAATCTCGAAATCCACGGCGCAACAGCCGGCAGCCTTCACTCTTTAAGAATACGCAGTTGCCCCGTGAGATCCCGCCTGGCATTTCCGCTGCCGGTTTCAGATTTCCCGTCGGCCATCCGAGCAACGCGAATTGTCACAAAGTGTGGTGTCAGCTCGTGCGGATTCCGCGGATGTGATGCCTGATGGAGACCAAATCGGAGCCCGATTCTTTCGCAGACATTCTGCACGACAGTTGTCGCTTCCTGATGCTTGACTGCTCTTTTCCTTCGCGCTGGTAATTCGAGGATGGCAGGGATTTCGACGAATCAGGAAGCTTCCTGTTGGGCCGCTGAACTGGACTCGGTAGCTGGCGTGATTGGGACTCAATTTTCGCGGCGGGATCTGCGTGGCCATTCGGATGGGTAATCTGCGTGGCATCTTCAGATGCTTGGACGGACTCTGGAAGCGGGCGTGCCGGCGAAGTGGATAACCGCCAACGATGTTTAGTTCCGGACCGAAAGTTCAGGTGTTTCTGTGAGGCTCGCGGCCTGATTTAAGTCATCTCGATTTCGATGCAGACACGTTGTTGCTGAACCTACAGCGGCAACGCGTCGATGAACACACCGGTCAGGTGAAGCCGAACGATCGATGTTCACGCGCTACGGCACACTTTCGGGACGATGCTCAGTCAGGACGGCGTTACACCGAGGACGGCGCAATCGGCGATGGGTCATTCAAAGATCGATCTGACGATGAACTGCTACACCGACCCGAGACTGCTCGACGTATCCGGGGCACTCGACCAGTTGCCCGTGCTCAGCCTGAACAGTCCAACAAGCCAGGAATCCGCCACCGCGCTGGTTACCGGCACCGACGACCAGAAAGGGGGAGTCCTGTTGGCTCAGTGGTTGGCCACAAACAGCGCCCCGGTGTGCATATCAGGGGCAAAACCTGTCACTTTGGGCAAGATGACCAAAGCGCCGGCCGGACCAGTGTTGCAGAGCAAAATGGGGGAAAAAATAACGAAAAAAGCCCATTACCAGCGATTGATAACGGGCCTTTGTTGAGGGTGAGTAACGGGATTCGAACCCGCGACCTCCGGAATCACAATCCGGCGCTCTAACCAACTGAGCTATACCCACCATGTTTGGAGCTTCGCTCTGTCTGGCGAAGGCTCGGTACG
>JADHNX010000160.1 GCA_016779365.1 Planctomycetaceae bacterium | reverse complement strand
AGAGTGGCCTGTCTGCCGATCAGCTGGCTCAGAAGTCGCCGCCGAGCACTTCCTGTCCAGCTCTGGTTGAAAGGTCAACCAGAACACTGTGATCTGTTGTTTCGGCGATGAAGCGAACGGCTCCGTCGGCGAGCAGGAAGTGGGCGCCGCCGCTGTGCCAGCTCCAGAAGTGATCGTTGTGAGTTCCTTTGGCGTCGCCGGGAATCAGCCCGATCTGCATGTCGAGGAAAGCATCCTGCGTGCTGCCACAAAGAGTCCAGCCGATGTTTAACGCTTCTGGAATGCCGCGTTCGCCCATTGCGACGGTGCTTGAGAGTCCGTCAATGATGTCGCGAAATCGGGTTGCACTGTCGACGTAAAGCACGCCGTCCTTTGACGTCGGCGTGCTGCCACTGATGCCGGGATAGCTGCCCGGTGCGTGCTGCCCGAGCGGGCTGACAGACACTTTTCCGGAGTTCGGATCGCTTGGGCAACTGTAGAGCGGAATGAGATCGTCCAGCGGATTGTCCGGGATAGTCACCATCGAGTACGCAAAACATTCAGGATCGAACTCGAAATCGAGTTGCTCGTAGAGTGAAGCCTGATCGACGTACGGCAGCAGCATCGATCGAAACGTCCAGTGCCGCAGCGCCACTTTGCCCATTGGTATCGCACTGTGAGCATCGTGGTAGTTGTGGATCGCGATGCCCCACTGCTTGAGGTTGCTTTTGCATTGGCTTCGTCTTGCCGCTTCTCTCGCCTGCTGCACGGCCGGCAGCAGCAGCGCAATCAAAATCGCAATGATCGCGATCACGACCAGCAGCTCGATCAGTGTGAAGCCACGTTTGCGATTTACTGGAGGCATGCGTTGTGACAATCCGTCGCGATCAGAATACTCGGCCCGTGAAGCCATTCAGGTTGCGGTTAAAATTGAGACAAGGATAGCAGCGAGCTTACGTATCCGGCAGTTTCAGGTCGACTTCCAGCGTCGAATCGGCCCCGTCTGGAACGGAAACCGGCAGCGACGCTACCGCCTTGTACTCCATCGGAATCTTAGCTCCGGAATTCTCCGGGATCTCGATTCCCTTAAATACGGCGACTCCTGAAGTCATGTCCGGAGAAACTTCCAGCTGAATTATCACGGTGTAATCACCAGGCACCGGCCCGTCGGTTCGGCTGAAATGGTACTCGCCATTGACGAGTGACGCTCGCGCAGCCGGCCCGTGGGTGTTTTCGCGAGGAACAAAACTCACGAGACCGGATTGGCCCTCAGCTCCGGCGATGCGACCGTAAACGGCCCGTCGAGTTATGCCGGAATCGTCGCAGCCCGCAACAACCAGCATCGCAAGAATTGCCGCGAGCCAGCTGCTGGCGGTTCGAGTTGTTGAGTCGCGAGTCATACCTGAAACCAGAACGAAGATTCGAACAGACCGACAACCGAGAAACTGGTGCCAGCCGGTGCGGCGAGATTCTGCCATTGCAACCGCCACGTGCAGCGTTTGCAAGGCGAGGCTGGCCAAAAGGACCATCCTGAAACATTGCCGCATGCCTGGCTGGACGATTCCCATGACACGGCCTGATCGAAAAAGTCACTCGATTGCGGAAGCCCCAAGTCGACCGTCGTTCGCTCGCTGGATCACGTGCTCCGAATGTGATAAACCGTGTGCCTGTTCGGCAGCCTGCCGGGGATGTTAAAAAATGAATGATCTGAATCGATTCAAGTGTTCGGGAACTTAGGTAAATGGAAAATCTGCTCAACAGCCTGCTCGAACTGGTGATTGCTGTCTGGAATGTCGTCGAGAGCCTGTTTCATCTGGTCCTGCCTTGGACCCCTCTTGTCGCCTGGGTGGCCTTCTGGCTGCTGGCTGTTAACTGGGTGAAGTACCGAGCGGTGCTGCTCAAAGGTGGCTGGGCCGGTCTGGGCTTTATCAGCCTGATGATGATCCTGATCTGGGGACTGATCGCGCCACCAGTTGACGGAGTGCACCATATTTTCGGTCTCAGCCTGAGTAATTTCGTCGGAAAGACGGTCTACGTGACGTCATTGTTTTCGATCATGTTCCTGTGCGGCTCTGTTCAGTTGAGCGGTGCCTGCGGATCGCTGATCTGCTTTAATCATGAAGACGAAGAGCCAGCCGACCACGGACATGCTGGCGACCACGGACACGCTGCTGATCATGGCCACGCAGCGGCTCACTGATCTCGAAACTGAATTTCGAAATCTGAAGGCAGGCCGGCATGGCAAGTGATCAGGAACTTCGGACGCTTATCAATACGGTTGTCACCGATCAGCGAGCGGCTCGACGAATCATGGCCGGCATGACGATGGCGATCCTGGAGCTGGCGTCTGAACAAAGCCTGGACATCAGTGACGATCAGGCGAAGGATGTTGCCAGGTCACTACTCGTATCCCGACTGGCAGACATCGCGTGGCCGGACGCGACATCAACAAGTTTTGAGATCCCCGTCCAGCGTGGCGAGTAATTCCGAGTGTCTGCCTCTGTCTGATACGACTCGATTGGTCTGTCGGTTGTTGGTGGCTATGGTTTTTGACTTGCACCGTTACTCTGTTTGCGAACGTGCCGTGGCATCGTCGCTTCGTCTATCCGCCAGTCTGTTCGGAAAACAATTGCCATCATGATTTGCGTCAGCATTGGCCGCACCCGGCACAAGATGATTGTCCTTGAGCATCGTGCTCTTGCAGAACGCGGCGCCGAGCTGGTTGAGCTGCGACTTGACTGGTTGTCCCGCATTCCTGATCTGGGACGCCTGATCGACAACCGCCCGACTCCCGTGATCATTACCTGCCGACGCCGAGAAGACGGTGGACGGTGGCGAGGCACCGAAGATCAACGGCTGACCATCCTGCGGTCAGCTATTGTCGCCGGTGTTGAATACGTCGATATCGAAGAAGACATCGCCAGATCCATTCCTCGTTACGGCAAGACGAAACGGATCATCAGCTACCACAACTTCGAAGAAACACCGGCCGACATCGAGCAGATCCACGCCAGAATGTGCAAGCAGGATCCGGACATTATCAAGATTGTCACGCTGGCCAACTCGCCTGGCGATGGCGCAAGAATGCTTGAGATCTCAAAGCGATCCGGCATTCCGACCATCGCCTTCTGCATGGGCGAGATGGGGCTGTTCAGCCGAATTCTCTGCGGGCGGTTTGGATCGCCGATTACTTACGCAACGTTCAGCCGCGATCGCGAACTCGCACCGGGGCAACTTTCGTTTGAAGAGATGCGGGATATTTTCCGCTACGACGAGATCACTCCGGACACTCAGATTTTTGGCGTTATCGGAGATCCCATCGGCCACAGCCTGAGCCCGCTGGTTCACAACTTCGCGTTTCAGGCCGCTGGCATCGACGCCGTTTATCTGCCGTTGCGGATTCCGCAGGACACGCTTGCAAAATCGCTCGACGATCTCGACAGCATCGGCATGCGAGGTTTCAGCGTCACCATTCCTCATAAACAGGCCGCCGCAGACTACTCGCACGTTTCGTCGGAATCTGTACGAGCGATCGGAGCGGCCAACACGCTGATCCGCAGCGAAGTCGGCGACTGGCATGCTGAGAACACCGACTACGACGCCGCGTTGACGTCAGTCCTGATCGGCCTCGACAAAGAGAATATCGACGAAGCGAATCTGATGGGCAGAAAGGTGATGCTGCTCGGAGCCGGCGGCGCTGCGCGAGCTATTGCACTGGCCATGGTTCGATCAGGCGCGATCGTCACGATCGCCGGACGAACTCACAAACGCGCGATCGCACTGGCGGACGAAATCGGATGTCAGCATTGCAGCTGGGAAAATCGCGGAGCTGGCGAACCGGACATTCTCATCAACTGCACGCCGGTCGGCATGCACCCCAACGTGGACGATACTCCGTACGCCGAACACTGGCTCACCGAAAACATGTTGGTCTTTGACACGGTCTACAATCCGGAAACAACCCTGCTGATCAAGGACGCTCGAACGAAAGGTTGCCGAACAGTGTCGGGCATCGAGATGTTCGTTCGCCAGGCAGCTCGGCAGTTCGAGATGTTTACCGGCCAGCCCGGCCCGCTCGATCAGATGCGCATGACTGTCCGCCGCGCAATCTCACCGCTGGGCGACCTTCCGTAAGAACTGGCAGCGAACGTGGAGGGCGATGTCCGCCCTACAGCCACTCGGCGACTTGCGGAGCGAAGTAGGTCAGGATGATGTCGGCGCCCGCTCGGCGGATGCCGAGCAGCGATTCGAGGACGACGGCCTTTTCGTCCAGCCAGCCGGCCTCGGCGGCGGACTTAATCATCAGATATTCACCGCTGACCTGGTAGGCGGCCACGGGCAGGTTGGTTTCGTCCCGCAACGCTCGGATGACGTCGAGGTACGCTCCGGCCGGCTTGACCATCACGATGTCGGCGCCTTCGCCTTCGTCGAGTTCCAACTCTCGCAAGGCTTCGCGAACGTTTGCCGGATCCATCTGATAGGTCGATTTATTTTTGGGAATTGGTCGGTCGCTCGATGCTTTCGGTGCCGAGTCCAGCGCTCCTCGAAACGGACCATAGAACGCCGACGCGTATTTCGCGGTGTAAGCCATGATCGACGTGTGCGAGAAACCTTCCTGGTCGAGCACGGCGCGAATGCTGCCGACTCGACCGTCCATCATGTCGCTCGGCGCGACGATGTCTGCTCCCGCCCGCGCGTGGGACAAAGCCTGCTCGCACAGAACGGCGACGGTTTCGTCGTTCAGGATTTCGCCCTCGTCAGACACAATTCCGTCGTGACCATCGCTGCTGTACGGGTCCAAAGCGACATCGGTCACCACGCAGGTTTCGGGTGATGCCTCTTTGATTCTCTGAATGGCTTCCGGAATCAAACCGTCCGGGTTGTAAGCTTCGTCACCCGTGCGGCTTTTGAGAGACTCGGCGATTTTTGGAAAGATCACGACCTTGTCGACGCCGAGGTCGTGAACGCGTTTAACTTCTTTGACTAGTCCGTCAAGTGACCAGCGAGTCTGGCCGGGCATTGACGCGATCGGAACGTCGTCCCGGTCGGCGTGCAGAAACATCGGATAAATGAGCTGACTGACTTCCAGTTTCGTCTCGCGACACATCGATCGGATGGCCGACGTTCGACGATTGCGACGCGGTCGAGAAATCAGATCCGGATCACCACCGGCAGCGAGGTCGAAGGATGACATTGAAGAAAACTCCAGCTCATTGAGATTAAATTCGCGCGTCGCCATGCGAGCCGCGTTTGTTGCCGTCGAAGAAGGCGTTCGCGGGATTCTGTGGGGCAGCGTTCTGCGAAGCAATCAACTGGTAAAGCAAAAAGGCCGCCATGCAGTTGGCGTGGCGGCCTGAGATCGCTGAATTCAACTCGGACAGTTCGTCTGTTTTAGAACCTGAATTCTTTAGAATCTGAATTCGCCGGAGACGTTGATCCCGCCAAAGTCGAATCGTTCAAGTGTCGGTCTGGTAACAATTGCCGGATCGGCGCTCGCACCATTGTCGTTGTAAAGGATGCTGGATGCCGGCCGAGCAACCTGATCGATAAATGTCGCTTGATAGCCAACGGTGAACGAAAAGTTCTGTCGAATGTGAAATCTGGCATAGGCGTTCAGTTCGCCGACGAGCATAAATTTTTCTCCGGATGCTGTTGTCTTCGTCAGCGGGTCTCCAGCACTTCTCAACGACTGCGTAACGACCGTGGTTTCGTAAACGTTGACACCAGCGGCCAGTTTCGGCTCGATACCAAGCGTTAGCCAGCGGCTAACCAGTTCACCCCGTAACCCGATCTGAGGAGCGTAGACGCTGTTTTCAGTGTACGAGGAAATTCGGCTTACGAGCGGAACCAGCAGCTGATCCTGCTGATCGAACACTCCTATTTGATTTAGATCTTCATTCAGGTTGAGATAGCGGAATCCGAAGATCGGTCTCAACTGAAACATTGGTTCGGGCAGGTACGCATCAAAGACAAAGTTGGCTTCCGACCCCCAAAGCTCTGCCGACGTCGTCGCCCTGAACGAATCGTCATACAACAGCAGATTGTTTCCAAGCTGTCCGTTGCTGAGCGTGCTGGTCGCGATGAACTGAGGTGGCGTGAGTGGGTTCAGCGGGTTGTTTGTTGACTGGTCTCCGAGACGGTCAATGAAGCTCCCGTCTTCAACTTGACTGAAGTAGAAGATGCTGGCTTCCAGCGCTCCGCCGATCAGCTGGACACCGATGGTCCCTCGAATACCTTGCGCATCCGGGTAGTTAAGGTCACCGGTGGTGGCGACTCTTGCTTCGCCCGCCAGCTGTCCACCTGTGTCGGTCACGGGGAAAGGGACGCTGGGGTCAGTTTGCGACAGAATTGCTGAGCCCAGCAATCGATCCTCAGGATTCTTGAAAGCGTAGTTGAGGTACTCCAGCCGGAAGTACGAGTTCCTTGCGACATCGCCCAGGAATTCGTCGAGCGGTGTGTTCTCGTAGTCCCAGCCGTTATCCGGGTTGCCACTTACATTGTCCCACGAGTAGTTCGCAGGCCCCGGCTGGTACGGTGGCGTGTAGGGTTGCCAACCGGATGTCGGCCCCTGCATCTCATCGGGCGAGTACCACGCCGGCCCTTGAACCTCGTAGGGATACGATCCGGGATCGCCCCAATATTGAGGTCCCTGAGCCTGGGCGGAAGCCGCTCCGGCAAGGAGAAGAACTGTTGAACAGAATGAAACGAAACGGCCAGTCATATCTGGATTCCTGAGGCCAGCTCGTCGGACGGGAAGCCCGGCCAACGCCGCGCGACACTATGACGCACCGGCAGTACCGGGAGATGTCTGGTGTATCGGTTGTGCGGCCAGGTGAACTCTTTCCGATTGAACCGCTGAACGACAAATTGTGCGGATTATGCCGATTGCCGGGATCGTATGGCTGGGTTTTGTCCACGAGATTCTCGATCTGAGACGTCAATAATCTGAACCGAATCGCAGCGTTTCGGGTCTCAGCAGACAATTTTCGACAGGATTTTCGATCGTTCACGGCAACCGAAGCTGTCAACAAGGTGTGGACTCAGGCCGCTCTGAATCCCACCTGCACCGCGTCGGAAACGAGTTCGGAGAAACTGTCGGTTTCCTCACAGATTTGCTGAAGCAGGTGTCAATCTGCCTGTCGGTTCTGGCAACGGCTGCTCGATCTTCAACGAACACGTCCGCTTTGCCGGGAAGCCAACTACTCCAATAAAGTTAATCAATCTGCTTGAGTTGCCTACTTGGTTAGAATTGCGCAGTTGTCCAGCGTTGCCCGAAAACAAGAAAACAGCGGCAGGAAGTCGTTCGTGCCCCTGAAAAACGAATGAGGAGAATTCACGTGGCCGTCAGCCTGCTCAACAGAGAGCAACCAGTCATTGAATCCGGATACGCGTGGCTGGTGTCCGAAGCCAGACAGCACGACGATTCAAGCCAGACTCGCGGCGCCGCTGATTTACTGGAAAAATTCGACGAACTTGTCGCCGCAGAGATCGTGTCGGGCTATCGCCTTCGAGGCGCCCGGTGGTCGCTGCGAGCGACCGGCGAAGTGGTGCTCAACGTGCTGGACCAAACCGGAATTCTGGAAGATTTCAACAGCCCCGTGGCTCCCAGAGAACTGGTTGTTCGTGCTCACGAAATCGCCAGGCAAATCGTTCCACAACACTCCGGAGTCTGACCCAGGTGTCAAGATAGCGAGTCCTGGCTGTTGACGATGTTGTTCGGCGTGCCGGCCAGAAAGTGCCGAATGTTGTCCGCCGTGATCTCCATCATGCGGCGTCGGGCGGCGAGGCTCGACCAGGCCATGTGCGGTGTGATCAGGCAGTTTCGCGCTGTGAGCAGCGGGTTGTCGTCGGTGATTGGCTCGACCGAGGCGACGTCGACCGCAGCTCCGGCCAGCTCGCCCGCGTTAAGAGCTTCGGCAAGTGCGGCTTCGTCGATCAGTGGTCCGCGAGACGTGTTCAGCAGAAACGCGGACGGCTTCATTCGAGACAGGAAATCGCGGTTAATCATGCCCGTCGAGTTTTCATTCAGACTGCAGTGCAGCGAAACAACGTCGGCTCGTTCCGCGATTTCCTCGGTCGTCGCCCATTCAAACGAGAGGTCATCCGGCAGGGCCTGGCGATGTCGGCTGGCAGCCAGAATCCGCATGCCGAATGCACTTCCGATTCGAGCCACCTGCTGGCCGATTCGACCGAATCCGATGACTCCCAGAGTCAACCCGTGGAGTTCGATCTGCGGCGTTTTCCAGAAGGAGAACGACCCGCAACTTTGCCACTCGCCCGCGCGGACGGCTTCGTCGTGAAGGGCGACCCGGTGGCAGAGTTCCAGCAGCAACGCGAACGTGAACTGAGCGACCGACGGAGTCCCGTAAGTCGGAACGTTGGCCACGGGAATACCACGTTTTGCTGCGGCGGCACTGTCGACGCAGTCATGCCCGGTCGCTGACACGCTGATGAACTTCAGATTGGGCAGTTGCTCGATAATTTCTGCCGTCAGACGGACTTTGTTGGTAATCGCGATGTCGGCCTCGCTCAGCCGCTGAATAATTTCATCAGGCTCACTGTTCGCGTGCAGCGTGACGTTGCCGAGCTGCTCGACCGCCGTCCAGGGATTGTCGCCAGGATTCAACGTCGCTCCGTCGAGAATCACGATTCGAGATGTCATGTCACCAGCCTTCACTTTGTGATGCCGAAGAGGTGCTATGGAATTGTCCCGAAATAACTTCCTGGTTTGTACGTCAGGCTTTCCAGCCTGACCGTTGAAATAACAGGTCAGCCTGGAAAGGCTGACGTACTTTGTTTCGGGACTATTCCTATGTCGACGAGGTCTCTGGGGCGGAAGGCTCTGCGACGTCAGCGCTCAGGTCGGCGAGTGATTCTTTCAACTCGCGAATGGCTCCCGCAGTGACCAGAAGCAGCAGTCCGACCATACCGAGTGCGCCGCCTGCCAGCACGATTGTCCAGAGAGTCATCCAGGCTGTCATTGGGCCGCTCCTTC
>JADHNX010000159.1 GCA_016779365.1 Planctomycetaceae bacterium | reverse complement strand
CTGCCGAAGCTGCACATCGCCAGCATGGGCATCGAGAAACTTATTCCTCAGGCTGAACACCTCGGAGTCTTTCTCAGACTTCTCGCACGGTCGGCGACTGGCCAACCGATTACGACCTACAGTTCGCATTTCCACGGGCCACGGCCCGACGGAGAGCTGCATATCATTCTTGTCGATAACGGACGGTCGAAGCTGCTGGCGAGTGAAGAGTTTCATCGATCGCTGAACTGCATCCGCTGCGGAGCGTGCATGAATACCTGCCCGGTTTATCGTCGAACCGGCGGACACAGTTACGGCACGACGGTGCCCGGCCCGATCGGATCAATCCTCGCTCCATCACGCGACGCCAAAGAACATTCAACATTGCCTTACGCATGCAGTCTTTGCGGATCATGCACTGACGTCTGCCCTGTAAAAATCGATCTTCATCATCAGCTTCTCACCTGGCGAAAAGAAATTGCCGCGTTGGGCTACGTGTCGCTCGACAAGAGCGTTTCGATGAAGTTCGCGTCGGCTGTTTTCCGGAGGCCGTGGCTGTACCGGCTTGCCGGGCGTGTTGCTCGCAACGTCGTTCCGTGGCTGCCGAGGTTCATGCTTTACAATCCGCTGAATGTCTGGGGGCGACGACGGGAACTTCCCGAATTCCCAAAAGAAAGTTTCCAGCAGGCGTACGCTCGTCGGCAGAAAACTTCAGGAAAAAGGAGCCTCCGATGAGCAGTCGTGACACCATTCTGAAAGCAATTCGCAAGAGTCAGCGTGAAGCCACTCCAATGCCCACGCTGGAGCAGGACTGGCTGCGGTTCGACGATCCGATCGAACAGTTCACGACGGTTCTTGAATCGGTCGGTGGAAAGTGTATTCGGGTCGGTTCTCGGTCGGAGATCAACGATCGGTTGACGGAGTTTCCGCAGTTCGAATCAGCCAATGTGCGGGCTTCGACGATTGAGGGCCTCGGGCAACCAACGGTCAGCCTCGACACGATTGATGATCCGCACAACGTCGAGAATGTCGACTTCGCCGTGCTTGCCGGCGAATTTGCGGTCGCCGAGAACGGAGCCGTCTGGGTGACCGACGAAACACTCAAGCATCGCGTGCTGCATTTTATTACCCAGCATCTGGCACTGGTCGTCCCCGCGAAGAGCGTCGTCAATAATATGCACGAAGCTTACAGGTTGCTTTCATTTGAGAGTCGGCGATTCGGCACGTTCATTTCGGGGCCGTCGAAGACGGCGGACATCGAGCAATCGCTGGTCATCGGCGCGCACGGCCCACGATCGCATGTCGTTTTTCTTGTCGACGACGAATCCTGACCTTTGTCGGTAACAGTTCCTGAAGACGAATCTTGACACAGAGGCCCGCTGGCTCGGTTATCCGGTGGGCTCTTCTGAAGCTTCCTGAGCAGGCAGCACACTTTCGACGACTGACAGGCTGTGATCCGTTCCAGCATCTGGTGCCGGGATGTCTTTGTGATCGCGAACCGTTTCACCAGTCACCATGACGGAGAAAGTGGTTCCGGCGGAACTGGTTTTCGTCAGCTCAATTCGTCCGTTCGACTCACGCTCCAGGAGCTGACGGCAGACGAAGAGTCCCAGCCCGGTGCCGGTGGATTTTGTTGTGTAGTACGGCTCGAAAATGCTGTCGCGATTCTCGTCTCGAATGCCGTGTCCAGTGTCGCGAACGGTGATGCTGATCCAGCCTGATTGCAGGCTGGTTGAAATTTCGATGGTGCCTCCTTCCGGAGTCGCATCCATCGCGTTGAGAATCAGATTTAGAAACACCTGAACCAGTTGATCGTGTACGACTCGCACAGAAGGCAGCCCTTCTGCATAGCAGGTCACAATTCGTTTTCCTTTTCGCCGCTTGTAATACTTGGCGATGCTCAACGCCTCTTCAACGGTTTTGTGAACGTCACACAAACTCGCCTGACTGTTTGCCGGTCGGCTGAAGTCAACGAGTTCGCGAAGTGTGCCCTGAATCCGACGAAGCTGGTCACCGATCATCTGGTAACGTTCGATCGTGTCTTTGTCGTCGGATTTTCGTTTGAGAATCTGGACGAGCGAACTGATCGCCGCCAGCGGGTTTCCGACCTCGTGTGCAATGCCTGCGGCCAGCAATCCGAACGCCGCCTGTTTCTCATGCTGGACGAGCATCGCCTGGGATTCACGCAGTTCCTGAGTACGTTCGGCGATGCGATGTTCCAGTTGTTCGTTTGCTTCGGCCAGTCGCTGGCTGGCGATTCGGATCAGCATTGAGAGCTGAATGCTGGCCCAGGTGACCCAACCCATCGATACGACCATGATCACCCATGGCAGCGTGCTCGACGAAGACAATGTCAGCAGCAGAATCGTGTAACTGGTCGCGTGAAAAAAGAACGTGGTGTACGTGATGATCGGCGCGTAACGAATCGCGCACACAACGACCGAGAGCAGATAGTAGAAACGGAACGCACTTTCCTGTCCGAGATCGAAGTAGCACAGCAGTCCGATGAAAACCGTTTCGAGCAGTGACACAGCCAGCGGCCAGTCGCTCAGAAAAACTTTGCCCCGGTAACTCCAGTAAGTGTCGAGCGCGACGTATGCCACACCGATGCACAGAATCGTGTTCAGCAGCAGGACGTTTCGCGAGACATCCGGAGGCAACAGATCGGCACCGATCAGATTCACCAGAGAGAATCCGACACAGACTCCGAACCATCGGATTCTGAGCGTGATTGCTTCAGCGGCGAGGTCGAATCGAAACGTTTCTTGAGAAGCTGATTCGGAAGACACTGTTATGAACCCGGTTCGTTCCAGAAGATCAGAAGATGTTGGCAGGAAGAAGATCAGCGATGGCTGGCACCGTTCATTTTCGTCGATCACGCGACGGGAGCTGCCGGTTGCCTGAAAGCTCTTTCACAATGCTTTGCGGACGTGTTGGAACAATACTAGATTAGCGGCCAGCTTTGATGTTTGCCGAGCGTGCCGCTGTTTCAACCTGCCTTGTCCGACGACACCTGCCCCTGTCGGTAATCCGTCCCTCCCTGCAACTCTCATCCCGGTTCTCCGCCAGAGTTCGTGTTTCTCCCTTTTCAAAGGACATTACTGATGCGAAGTGTCTTGTTCGCCGCCTGTCTGCTGACCTTGTCGTTCTTGTCAGCAATCGTCCATGCCGAAGAGGGCTACTGGAACCAGTTTCGAGGGCCGCACGCGGACGGAACTTCCGAGTCGACTGACTTGCCGTTGACGTTTGCAGAAGGCTCGAAAGAAGTCGTATGGAAGGTTCCCATGACGGGCCGAGCGTGGTCGTCGCCGGTCGTCTGGAAAGATCAGCTCTGGGTGACGAACGCTCCGGAAATCATCAATCCGGAGGGGGCGACCAATCAGGATTCGTTCTCAAAAGGGGCAAAGCCTCTGAAGGATCCGCTTCGATTGTCGGCTGTTTGTCTTGACCTGAAAACGGGCAAAGTCATTCACGATGTAACCATCGCCGATGTTTACGAGCCTCAGTACACGCACCCGACAAACAGTCTTGCGTCGCCGACTCCGTGGATCGAGGAAGGTCGGATTTATGTTCATTTCGGAACCTACGGAACGGCGTGTCTGGACACCGCAACCGGGAAGAAAATCTGGGAGAACCACGAACTGGAATGTCATCACTGGCGTGGACCGGGATCGTCGCCGGTCGTTCATGGTGATCTGCTCTTTCTGACTTTCGACGGGTACGACAAGCAGTTTATCGCGGCGTTGAACAAGCACACTGGAAAGCTCGTCTGGAAGACTGATCGAGACATCGATTACGGGACGGACAACGGAGACCGAAAAAAGGCCTATTCGACTCCGCTGATCGTTGACGCTGGCGGGCGGGAAGTTCTCGTCAGCCCTTTCGCGATGGCGACCATCGCGTACGCGCCGGAAACTGGCGAGCCTGTCTGGCGAGTCAATCACGGAGGCATGAACGCTGGCTCGCGGCCACTGGTTGGGAACGGGCTGGTCTACATCAGTGCGGGAAGTGGTGCCGAGTCGTTGATCGCTGTCGACCCGAAAGGTAAAGGCGACATCACAGAAACGAACATTAAATGGAAAGCCGGACGGATGGTTCCCAAACGTCCGTCGCAGGTGCTGGTCGGGGATCGCTACTTCATGATGGAAGACGGCGGCGTCTGCTCCTGCCTGAATGCTCTGACGGGTGAGAGCCTCTGGGCAGAACGTGTTTCGGGGTCCTACTGGTCATCGCCGCTTTACGCCAATGGGCATCTCTATTGCTGTTCGCAGGACGGCAAGGTTGCGGTTATCAAGGTTGGCGATGATTTCGAACTTGTCCACGAAACCGTGTTCGACGACGGCTTTACGGCGTCACCGATCGTCGCGGACGACTCGCTGATTCTTCGGTCGCACTCTCACATTTACCGCATCGCGAAGCAGGACTGAACATGGATAGTGGTTCGATTGAGGTTGTGACCTCGAAGGTTTCAGGTCAGCAACAGTTTGATGGTGAAGCCTTTCCGCTCGTCTATGAATGTCGGGGAGAAGGGGCGGATCTGAAATCCGTCGAAGATTGGCTGCGACAGTCGCGAGCGACGCTTGATCGACAGATTCGCGAAGCCGGAACCGTTTTCTTCAGAGGCTTTCCGCTATCGACCGATCAGGACTTCGATCGGTTTATTCGTGCGTTCGATTATCCAAATTTTCGATACGAGGATTCGCTGTCCAACGCGGTGCGAGTCGTACGCACCGAGCGAGTCTTCACCGCCAACGAAGCACCACCAAACGTGACGATCTGCCTGCACCACGAGATGGCTCAGACGCCGGTCTACCCGAGCCGCTTGTTCTTTTTCTGCGAGCATCCGGCAGAGCAGGGCGGTGCCACTCCGCTGTGCAGGTCGGACATTCTGTTCGAAAGATTGCTCAGCGAATTTCCGGAGTTCGTCGACGACTGCGAAACCAAAGGGCTGCTTTACACAAACATCATGCCGGCTGAAAACGATCCCACTTCCGGAATGGGACGCAGCTGGCAGAGCACGTTCCGAGCTGAAACGCGGGACGAAGCGGAGCAACAACTGCAGAAACTGGGCTACTCCTGGGAATGGTTGCCGAACGGTTGCCTGCGCAGCACGACTCCGGTTTTGCCAGCGGTGATGGAAGTTGAGCCGGGACGCAGGACGTTCTTCAACCAGTTGATCGCGGCGTTTCACGGATGGAAAGACAGCCGCAACGATCCGACCAAAGCGGTCACTTTTGGCGACGGCAGTTTGCTGAATCCTGAAACGATGGATCGAGTTGCCGTCATCGCTGAAGAATTAACGTTCGATGTGCCGTGGCAGAAAGGCGACGTTGCTCTTGTTGACAACCGAGTCGTCATGCACGGTCGCCGAACTTTCAGTGGCACTCGCAAAGTGCTGGCATCTCTCGTCGCGATGGACGCCTGAGTTCCCGACTCGTCTAAAAGTGTGTGCCAGTGGCGCACGGAGAGTTGTTCCATCGTAATCGGCAGTCTGCAACTTTATCGCGTTTGTGATGTCGGACGCGTTGAAGGTCGAACGACGCTCGATGCTGGTTTTTCAGAAGCAGCTTTCTTGTTTTGCTCGCTCACCTGACGTCCCAGCATGACGTCGCTGAAACCTTTGAGGTCTGTCCAGAAGGTGCCGTCGCCCGCGTAGATCATGTCGAGCTGGATGTCGTCCGGCAGTCCTTGAGCGAAGACCCAGTTGTTGTAAGCCCTGCCCGAACCGAACGCCGAAACTGCCAGCCCGAATTTTTCAGCCTTGGCTTCTTCTGACATCTCGCGAACGCTGGCGTCTGCTTCGCCCAGTAGACGCGTGGCCGATGCTTCGATCTCCGCTGTTTGCTTATCGATGGCCGCGATGAGCTTTTGTGTCTCGGCGGTAATTTCCTCGGCTTCCTTATGACCTTCCGCGAGTCGTGAAGCCACCAGCTTTTCTGTTTCCGCCTCAGTCGTATCAGTCGCCAGCTTCACCTGGTCCTCGGCTGCTCGCAGCAAACCTTCTGTTCTGGCCGTAATCTGATCCTGCTCACGGGTCAGCTTCAGCTCGTTGGCGATGTTGCCTTGCTGAATCGGAGTTCGAACTTCCTGCGGAATGTAGATGTGTCGGACAAGCCCGTTCAGTACGGTGATGCCCTTCTTGTTGAGTACTGTCTGGAATCGCTCAGAAGTCTTCTTCTGGAACTCCTGGCGTGATTCTCCGACGAGTAGCTCGACGGCTCCGAGCTTCGAGCCTTCATTGCGGCAGATACTTTCGATCTGTGGATCGACGACGTTCTTCGCAACAGCGTCCACGTTTCCGAATCGGCTGATCACATCCGGTGCCTGATCGGGCATGATGCCCCAGATCGCGGTGAAGTCCATGAAGATGTCAAAGCCGTCGTTCGACGGGAAACCGATGCCCGAGTCTTTGTTTCCGATGATCGGTTCGCCGCTTTCTTCGTAGAGCGGTGTGCCATCACGGTCCTGTTTCAATTCAGCGATGATGCTTGTTTCACGGTATCCGATATTGACGATGTCAACCTGCTGCTCCCTCGGATTGATGGGGTAAATGCCCGGCGGCAGGACATCCGGCTGGATCCCGGATTTGTGACCGGTCAGCGGGTTGTCGGCGAGGTTGGTTACCACGCCGACATAGCCAGTCGGAATGGAAACCCAGCCGGCCTGCTTGAACTGCAACCCGCTGTTGATCAACTCGGTTTTCGTCTTCGTGACTTCGTACGCGTGCCAGTTCACTCGGTATCTGCCTGGTGGAAGAACTTTGCGAAGGATGCCTTTCTCCGCTGTGCTTCCCAGGTCGCCGTCAACGAGAAACTCTCCGGCAGGCAGGTCTTTCCCCATCTTGCAGACGACGATTCCGACCTCGCCTGGCTCGATCACAACGTCAGGGCGAATTTCAGTTTGCCACCACAGTGGGCAGTAAAAGTGACGTCCCGGTCCGACGAGATTCTCAAGCACGCCCAGTTCGTCGGGAGTTTTCTTTCCTTCGGATACCCTGGCAAACGAACCCTGTGTGGCGGGGTTACGAGTTCCCAGACCAGGAATCGGCAGCGGCGGCCCTTTGTACCGCAGCAGCATGCTGTGCCCTTCCGGAACCCACACGCGGTTGTATCCCCACTCGACACTCAGCCACCCACCGGCGGCAATGAGGGCAACTGTCACGGCCAGAACTGCGGCTGGCCCACCAGGTAGTTTTGCGATTTTCATATCGTTGACTCCGAGTCAATTCGGATTTCTGCTGAGTGGTTTGAAACGATCAGAAACTCGGTTCGAGAAGTCGAACGTCGACTGACCGGATGAGCTATTTCACAATGGTCGAACTGGGATTTCGGCCTGTCGAAGGGACAGGTAGCGAGTCGGTCTGCGGTGACTTAAGGAGGCCACGGTCGGCGTCTTCAGTGACCGATTCAAACATCCGCATGATCGGACTGTCAGCCGTGTTGACCATGATGCGACGGTAGGCGGCTGCAAGTTTCTGGTAGAGAACAAACTGAGCGTACTCGTCGCCGTTCCCGTTGAACGCTTCGACCGCTCGTTTCCAGCCGGCGGCGTCTGCTTTGTTTTCGTAGCCGATCACGTCGGCTGTTGCTTTGCCGCGAGCGATGATGGCTTCTGCTTCGTCTTTGGCAGCTTCAAGCTTCAGAGTAGCGACCGCCAGTTTTTCGTTGGCCTTCGTTTTGGCGACTTCCTGCTCTCTCATCGCCTCAGTAACCAGCTTGACGATTTCCTGCTCGACCACAACCAGCGCCGACTTCTGTTTCGCCTCGGCTTTGTCCACCGCCAGCTCTTTCTCGGCTTCCTGCTGAGTAATCTGCGACTGGTACTTCTGCTCCTCCAGTCGAGCGTTTTCACGTTGCTGAATCGGTTCGGCAATCTGCTCCGGAGGATTGATGCGTGTGATCAGTGCTTCCTGGATCTCGATTCCGAGCGGTTCGCAGGCTTCGATCATCGCGGTCTGGAAACTCGTTTCGAACTCCATTCGCGTTTCGCCTTCGATAAAGTCTTTTCCGAGTTTCGATGAACCGGCGAGACGACAGAAACTGCGAGCATTCGGCATGATGATCTTGCGGATGATCTCCTCGTCGATGGCGTCGCCGTTTTCGTCCTCGTTGTAGATCACGTAAACCTCGGCGGCCTTTTCGGGATTTACTCGGAACTGGATGCGACCGTCGAGGCTGACCCAGAAGCCGTCTTTCGACGGGAATCCCATGTCTTTCTTGTCGGCAAGGTTGAACCGCTGGCTGCGGCAGTCGACTTTGCTGATTCGTGTCACGTAGGGATTGATCTGCTGCGTTCCTTCCTGCAGCGTTTGCCGCTGGACACCTCGTTCACCTGGTTCGACCAGAAGTTCGTTAGGTTGGGCAGGCAGGCGACCGGCCAGGTTGGTGACCACGCCTCGGTAACCAGCTTCGATCGTGACCGGCTCACCGATCTCAAGGCGGAACAGATTTGGATTGATGGCGTAGCGTCCCGGAATCAGAACGTCCGGGATGATCCCTTTGCGAATCGGAGTGCCGATCTGATTGCCGGCGTTCGCGGCGCTCTTGTCGACGGCTCCGAGGAATTCTCCATAACCAGGATCTTCACCGACGAGACTGATCAAAACTCCGAGTTTCCCTTCCGGAATCGTGGTTTGCGGGATCACATCCCAGTCCCAGTCGTAGGGGTTGAAGAACCGCGGGCCTTTGTCGAACGGGTTCATGAAGTAGCGACCTTCCATCAGGAAGACGGCTTGCGAACCTTTGTAATCGAGCGATGGAGCTACTTCGTCTCCGTTGGTGATGTCCAGCCCGGTCTTCACGGTCAGGATCGCCATCTCGCCAGTGCCGACGTCGATGCGGCAGTTCTGGTAAATGGCCATGCCCAGCACGACAAGCCCCACGACCGCTGCCACAGTCTTCGTGGCGTGGCCACGTTTCTGTCGGAATCGTCTCGATTTGCCTGGCATCGAATAATTTGAAAACGGATCGTCTGGCACGTTCAGGTTCCCTCATTGCGGGGCAGCGTCAGTGAGTTGAAAA
>JADHNX010000158.1 GCA_016779365.1 Planctomycetaceae bacterium | reverse complement strand
CGCGCTGGATGTAATCGTCGTAAACCTGTCGAGCCTGGTCGTCGGTTGAGACGTCAAGACTTGTCACCACAAAACGCAGATTCGTGCCTGCGGCCTGGCACTCGGCTTTGGCGACGACTGTTCGTGGATGCGGCCATGAATCGGCCTGGTTCTCGAAGTGTGTGAACAGTCTCTGCTTCGTTTTGCTTTCGTTGTAACCGTTGATCGCGCGCGCTGCGTCAGTTCTTCGACCAGCACCTTCAGCCTCGCGTTTGAGGCGATGCCGAACGTGTAATTCAGGCTGTTTTCCTCACAGGCGTCGTACATCTTCGGCACACCGAATCCGCAGTCACCGCGAACATGAATGGCGACATCGGCCTTCGCCCGTCGCAGGCTGCAGGCCACCCGCATGAGATCATCATCGGCCCCGAGCGATGGATGAGCGGCTCCCGGTCGCAGCCACGCCAGGAAGACGTGCTTCGTGGTTGGCTCGCTGATGATCTGTGGCAGATACTGGTGCTGTTTGTAGAAACCATGGAACAACGACGGTTGTTGACGACCATGCGTCGCGTCATCGGTCGGGTCGATATCAGGAATGATCTCGTCCGGCACATCGCCGTGATGCATCTTCAGCCGTTCGACTACGGTGCTGATGTTGAAGTCAATGAGCCGCTGCAGCATGGCCGGCGTGATCGAGTTCTCAAACCGCGACAACGTCGGCTGTGACGCGAGTTCATCACCACCCGGTCGCCGGCCCGCCACAATCCTGAAGACGGGATCACTTCGCAGATCGTCGTGATCGTTGCAGTCTTCGTACCCCGCGATGATTCCGAAGAGCCGCTGACAGACCATCTCACCGACGGCATGACTGGGATCAATTCTCGTGTCATCGAGACATTCGCCAGCCGCCTGGTAAACTTCCATCGCTGATCAAAATGCCGGATGGGAATCAGCCCGGCGTCGCTGCTCATCATGGCCGCCGACGACTTGACTAAAACCGGTCGATCGACCATTCCCTCGAACACCAGCTGCTCAACACTCTGCGATTCCATGCACGGCCTCCGTGATCCGCCCAAGTTGCGTTACGACAACAACTTGTACGCCACGAGGCCGTGTTTATCTCAGAACCAGTGAATAATCAGCGCTAATACTCATAGCTTGAATCAGCGAGTTTTGAGATAGCAGGCGACTTCCTGCCCAATGGCGGACGCCAGCATCTTCTGAGCACCCGCTCGAAGAATCGCCGTCAACATATCACGAGGTGTATCCAACCCTGAACTGCTCTTAGCGATTGGATCATCCCCTGAAGAATCAGTACTCTGAAGCACGGTGGCGTGCCTTTCAAAATGACTTGGAAATCTTGTTGAACAACCAATTCATCTCGAAACACGCCACCTCTTTCAACACCTATTCAAACCCAACATTCCAAAGCAACTCCCACCCAGCAGTGGCCAGACGATCAGTTCATCAGGACGAACCCCCTTGACCTCACCGATACCGACGACAGGAAACGCCTGCCAGTCGTCGATCGATTTCCGGCCACCGACCAGCACGGTGACATTGAATGGGGAATCCCGTCGAGCGACGATCCAGTCACCGGTCGCCAGCCTCTGAGGTGGAAAGTTGTTGATCGCGTTGTCGTAGACTCGACCGAACTTTGACCACTTCTGTGTGGCGTCGTCGTAGCGGCAAGCGACAAGCTCAAGTTGCTTCTGCTCCTGCGGACCGAACGCTCCTTTTCCCTGATAGTGAGCGGCCAGAGCCAGCAACTACCCTTCTCGAATCCAGAGACCTCTGGCAATAAATGCGTGCGGTTCTTTCGGCGTGCCGGTGACACTTTGAGCAGAACTCCACGTCAGCCCGTCGTCGCTGGTCGCGAACTTCACTTCCTGAGCTGGCTAGTCTTCAAGCTTCGGGCAATCGCTCCAGATGCACCAGAATTTTCCGTCATGGTGTACCAGGTAGTTGTGCAGGTTGAGCCTCAGGTGGTGCATGTCCATCTTGTCTGGCGAAACAGCATGAGGCCTTGGCGCAACAGCGTTGACGATGGCGTGCTGCCCGTGCAGGATCGGCAGTGCGGCGTAGTCAATCGCTTCTTCGTCAGTGCCGGAACCGGGAATGTGCAGAACCTGCACGAAAATCCTACGATCGTCACCATGATTCGCGCGACCTGCCTGAGACTCATCGCGAGCGTTTTCCGCGAACATCAAAGCGACGCTCAACCAACAGATCGTCCATAAGACATGGTTCATGACCCGGCCTTTGTTCGTCGTTGTTGAAGTCACATTCCGATACCACATCTACCGTGCCTGACGGCGTCTGCTGACCTCGCTGAATGAGATGGTGACTTGTGAATAAATCTCAAGGCAGTCGTCACTCTACACAGGTGACTGATCGAGAAACTCTTCCACACGAGGGATGAAGAGCTCGTGCGAATCCTCAAAGATGTAATGACCTCCGTCGGGAATTCGCAACGTTTCAGCCTTAGGGAATCGCTCTTCAAACTCGTCGAGAAACTTCGGCGTGAAACACCAGTCACGCTCGCCCCATACCAGCAGCATGGGGTGCTCTTTGAACTGCTCCAGTCCGTTTTCCACGTCGACAAGCGTCTGCCACGAAGGATGCGACGCACGCAATGGGATGTCTTTCACAAAGGCGTTCACCGCCGCGCGGTTCGCCCAAGAGTTGTACGGAGCAAGGTAGCCGCGTTTGACTGCAGGCGTCATGCGATCATGCTTCTCAACGGCCATCGTGATTGCCGCTCTGCTGAACGCGTTGAGTCCTTGCAAAGCAAACGTCCCGAACAGAGGAATCCGGCAGACGGCAATCCGAAGCGGAATCCGCTTCGAACGAAATGCTGCCGTATTGAAAAGGGCAAATCTCGAAAACCGCTCCGGCTGCCTGCCGGCAGTCCCCATTCCGATAGCCCCACCCCAGTCGTGAGCAAACAAAGTGATCTGATTCAAATCGAGCTGTGTTACCAGGGCCTGGAGATTCGCTATATGTCCTGCCAGTGAGTAACGATGTCCCGGCGGCTTGCTGGACAAACCACAACCAAGATGATCGATAGCGATGACCCGGTATCTGTCGCTCAATCTTCGAACAACATTTCTCCAGGCGAAAGACCACGTTGGATTCCCGTGAACGCAGAGGATTGTTTCGCCCGTTCCTTCGTCGATGTAATGAATCTTCTCACCATTCACCTTGGCGAAATGAGACTCAAACGGGTACTCGTCCGCAAAGCCATGTTCAACAGCAAACTGATTAGCAGCAGCCATGTTCCAATATCCAAATTTCAGTCGCTGAAGCAGAGCAATTCAGCAGGCTACCACTTCTGATTCTAATCCAGTTTCGGTCGCTCGGTTTCTCGCCGTTCTGAGTGCCAGACGCGCAAGCAAATATGCGACATTAAGGGCGGCATCCTGGATATTTGGCGGTCGAAGTGCCAGGCAATCCAGATGATCCAGTGAGTATTCCGGGCTTCAACACTTTTTCCGGAAGATTTCAAAGGACATTTGATCAGTCACATCACGAGACTCCTCAGAAATATCGAAAAGTGACGGCAGGAACGTCGCCGGTGCACACGACCATAGACCGATTCATGCAGCAACGGTTCGAAGACGTACATTACAGAATGCTTCGTCCGCGATCATTCATCTGATCAATGGAATACAACGAGTCGTTTGGTCGCTCCTGAGGGGTAAGCGAAATTTCCATCGAAGCTTCGTTCGGAAGTTCCTGACACAACACAGCAGCAATCCATCCTGATTCTTCCTTTTCCACCGACATCTGTAATGCTAAAACGCCGTGGATTCGGGCCATGTGAAATACTTGCAGTCGTCGTCTGGCAGTCGCAACTGACTCAGATGGTGTGGTTCTACCACGCGATTCCAACTTGATTAGTGGATCCGTGAAACGACCACCAGACTCTTCCTCATGGTCGGGCAGTTGCTCAGCACGTCGATCACATGACGATGCAGAACTATCTTTGGTTTTCGCCACAAAGTGTTGAAGCGAATTACGCAGTTGCGTTGTCCGGCCAGCACATTTCCGATTAGCACCCGAACATGAACATTCGATCAAGGAAGAGTGCCTGGTAATGACGTCGCGTTTTTTCGTTGAGAATGATTTTCGTTCCGGGACGGTCTCTTTCAGCGGCCCTGAATTTCACCACATGGTCCGCGTGACGCGGCATCAGGTAGGTGACACCGTCCGCCTTTTCGACGGGACCGGTAAAGAGGCTGACGCTGAACTGACTTTTGTCACGCGACATGCAGCGACGCTTAACGTCAGCAAGATCGAAACTGTCCCAGAAGAAACCGGCCCCAGACTTTCGATTGCGATCCCACTGCCAAAAGTTTCGCGAGCTGGCTGGCTGATCGAGAAAGCCGTCGAACTCGGCGTCGCAAATATTATCCCCATTAAGACGGCACGATCGGTTGTCGATCCGCGATCAACGAAGCTCGACACTTTGCGGCAGAACATTATTGCCGCGAGCAAACAATGCGGGCGGTCGAGGCTGATGACAATCTCGCCAGTCGTCGAATGGTCGAATCTTCTGAAGAAAGAATGCGCCGGTATGGGCATCGTGGTTGCTCACCCTGGCGGGGCATCGTTTACTGAGGCTCTCGTTAAAGAAAGCCTCGCCGAAGCTGCTACCAATGCAAAATCGAAGAAAGCCACGTCAACTCCGGAAATAGTCGCCGTTATCGGACCAGAAGGTGGATTCACGGTTGAAGAAATCAATCAGGCCGTTTCAGAAGGTGCTCGCCTTGTGAGCCTTGGACCACGACTTCTGCGAGTCGAAACGGCCGCCACAATGATGGCCTCAGTGTTTATCGCGGCTCAACTTTCCGATTAGTTCCGCCCGGCACTGAAACTGTACGGACAGGTTGCCAGAGAAGTCACCGTTGAGAAAAGCGGGCTGTGGATCGATTTTGACCGGCCATCGCGTGACTGAAACTCCAGATTCAAACGCAACTGTCGACGCAAGGTTGCTCACCCTGCCCGACACTTCAGGGTGTACGTTTTCCTTCCGTTTGGTTGGCCGGATGATGCTCCACGGCAACGCGATGTAATCGCGAAACGGACATCGCAACACTCTTCGACGCTCATTGGCCCGCAAGCCTGTGGTGTTCCTGTCAGATCGTCACAGACGAACCGGTTGAAGGTTTCGGCACCGGGTTTGCTTTACCCGCTCTCCACTTGCGTCGTGCGTGCAGACTCTCTGCCGCTTAGCCAAATCTGTAGACCAACATTCTCTGACAGGCCACCTGCGCTGTGATATTGCGCGACCGCGATCTCTGACACGATCGCTGTTTTTTGTCGCTCAATCATCCGGTCAGTCAATCGCGAGAGAATCGCCCCACGGAGCCGAGATGTCACTGACACTTCGACAGATCGCCGAAACCGCAGCCTTTGCTTCAGCAAGATCAACATTCCTGATCGAGAGCTCGGCGGCGATCCCTGATCGGCATCTGCATGACTACTGGAAATGTTGCCGTGGCCGCACGATGGACTGGCTAAGAAGCTTGGATCGCGTCATCAGCGAAGCCAGCGTGACTCCTCCAGAGGCGCACATTCAACTCTGGGCGTCCGCTGAACCTATCATCGCGGAAGTATTCGTTACGGAAATCCTGACTCGCGTCTGGGCGACAATTCTGACGGCCGCCGATTTCCATCGAAAAGAGGCCATCGGAGGCCCCATCGCGATTCACACACTGAAGGGGCACACCGAAGCTCGCAATCGATCACTCACTTTAATGGCCAACACGCTGCAGGTACCCGTTGCAAAGATGTCGCAGGTTGACCGGTTGCGACGAAAATCCGAGCGTTGGTCCGACCTGCTCATCGGTCATCTCGTCCTGAACTATCAGCTCGACGAGTTCGCTTTTGAAAGCAACCGGTCGGTCGAATTCGGACAGTCGCAGATGCGAGAGATAATCGCGGCGACCGACGAACCCGTCTGGGAGTTCGTTCTGGCTGGTGTGCGACTGGCATTTTCATCGGTCGACACGCTGGCAACTCCGTCCGATGTATGGAACCGAGGCGTTGTTCGATCGGTCCTTGGAAGCTTTCCGGCTGACAGCTTTGATGACACCGGCACATTCAAGTCAGTTCGACGAGTGCGAATTGAACGACCCCGGAACGACTCCGACAAAGTTTCAGAGGCACTATTACAAAAGGCACGCAACCAGTCAGCAAAGCGATCACAACTGAATTTTTCAGAATTGCGACAACGCCCTTCCAGTTAACTGAGCAGACTTCAACCTGGAAACAGCCGAACGCTGACATTTCAAAAGATTATCCCGCAGAGTCTGTGACTTTCCACATACCAGACAGGTTGTCGATCGGTAACTCTTCTGGTATCGAACGTCGCTGCGAAACATCGCCATTCGCGAGTTGACGGCAGTGACTGCTCACAGTTACGTCACGGTTTGATTCCGCAAAAAGCGGACTGCCCATGTGGCAACCCAGCTTTCCCAGTCCGGACATCGCATGATCGACATCCACGCCAGACTCGACGAGAGTGTTGAATACGTTCGAAACCTCTATGCCGACACTCCGGTCGCTGGCATCGTTCTCGGGTCAGGTCTCTCCTCGCTGAGCGGATCGCTGGAAGAAGTTGTCGCTCTCGATGGCAACATCATCCCGCATTACCCTCGGGCGACAGCCCCCGGACATCGAGGCCGGCTGCTCTTCGGAAAACTGGCGGGCTTGCCAGTCTGTCTGGTCGATGGTCGATTTCACCGGTACGAAGGTCACGACTTTGACACGATCGTTTATCCCGTTCGGCTGATGATCGCACTGGGTATCCAAACGCTGGTCGTCTCGAATGCTGCCGGCGCGGTGAACCAGCAATTTCATTGCGGCGACATCGTGATCCTGGATGACCATATCAACATGATGTGGGGCAGCCCGCTGCGAGGCTCCAACGACGAACGTTTGGGGCCTCGGTTCCCGGACATGAGTTGCCCTTATGACCCGCAGCTTGCTCGCCAGGCCAGAACAGCTGCTGCTGCGGAAGGTTTGCAGGCACACCGCGGAATCTACCTGGCACTGTCTGGTCCGACGTACGAAACGCCGGCCGAGTACCGCATGGTCCGGAAGCTTGGAGCCGACGTCGTCGGGATGTCGACCGTCCCGGAAGTCATCGCCGCTCGACACGCCGGCATTCGCGTGCTGGGGTTTTCTGTCGTTTCCAACGTGGCGATGGACGGCGCTATCGAGAGTGTGTCCAGCGACGATGTACTCGCAACCGTGGCCAGCGTTGCGCCAGCGATCGGTCGTGTCGTAACGTCCGTGCTGGCCAGCGAACCGAGTTCCTGAAACAATCCTGGTCGCTGTCATTGTCGGCAGCTTCCGATGTTGCAATTCCGATCTCGGCAATCGCCACTTACGACTCTCCCAGAACATGCCCTGCACTTCCACCGCCGCACCACTGACAGCAAGTTTGCTGACGCCGCACGGGCGAGGTGCCGTTGCGGTCGTCCGTGTTCACAGCTCCCCACCAGAAGAACCAGGTCGAGCGGCATCGATCGTCGCAGCCAGCTTCGTTGCGGTCAGCCGAAAACCACTTTCGCAACAACCAGATGGACGACTTTGTTACGGGCATTGGGTGACTGACCAGGCGAGCGAAGACGTCATCGTCTGTCGAGTCGACGAGTCAACGGTGGAAGTGTCGTGCCACGGAGGTCGCGCCGCCGTAAATCGAATTCTTGCATCATTAGCTTCAGCCGGAGCGTCGATCGTTGACTGGCAGACTCAACAGGCAGCGTTGACGTCGCCGTTCGACCGCGAACTCGCTGACGCAGTGGCGAAGGCAACGACCGCTCGTGCTGCCGCAGTTCTTCTTGATCAGTCATCGGGCACGTTACGCACCGCTCTTGAGCAGTTGCTCACACTCGATCAGACGGCCCTGACCGAGCAACTATCCAAACTGCTGAGCTGGTCCAACTTTGGGATCCACCTGACTCAGCCCTGGCGAGTCGTTCTGGCGGGCCGACCCAACGTCGGCAAAAGCACGCTCATCAACGCACTGCTCGGTTACACGCGATCAATCGTTTTCGATCAGCCGGGCACCACTCGCGATGTCGTTACGGGCGGAACGGCGTTCGAAGGCTGGCCGTTTCAACTGGCTGACACGGCAGGACTCCGAACCACAGACGATGAACTCGAACACGCCGGAATTCAACGTGCCCGCCGCACCGTCGAGTCGGCCAATCTCGTTTGTCTGCTTCTCGACAGGTCTCAACCGCCGACCCTCGAAGATCGCGAGCTGCTGGACGAATTCACGTCGTCACCCGGTCCGCAAAACAAACCGCCAACTATTATCGTCGCGCACAAAGCTGATTTACCTGACCAATGGTTGTCGCCGTCGCCTGACAATTCGTTGCCAGAGTGCGTGTTGCCGGACTGCGTATTGTCGGTTTCATCGACAACTCGTGTCGGGGTCGAGGAACTGATCACTCAGATCGTCAAGACGTTGATCCCAGAGATCCCTGAACCGCGAACAGCCATTCCAGTTTCGCAGCGACAGGTCAGTTGGCTCGACGAGGCACTTCAAGCAGCGACAGACGGAAAGATCATTCAGGCCGTCGAGGCCGTAGAACAATGCCTCGCCGGCGTTCCCTTCGCAGACATTAAACGGGCTGATTGACGTCACACGATCAGCACGGCTCCCCTCCGATAAATCCCACAAACAGACAAAGGCGACGATGAACCGTCGAGACAGCAACAAGCCTCTGTTCGAACCTTACGACTCGGCGGAACTCACGCAGCTTCGTCGCAGCCTGAAGGCGTGGTACGCGAAACGCGCTCGCGATCTTCCGTGGCGAAATATTGGCGAGCCTTACAAAGTCTGGATCAGCGAAATCATGCTCCAGCAGACGACGGTCGCGACAGTCGTTCCCTACTTTGAAAGATTCATCAACCGCTTCCCCACGATTCACGATCTCGCGACGGCTGAACAGGATGAAGTGCTGCGGCATTGGGAAGGTCTCGGTTATTACAGCCGCGCTCGCAACATTCACAAA
>JADHNX010000157.1 GCA_016779365.1 Planctomycetaceae bacterium | reverse complement strand
TCGCCCCGCGTTCGGCGAGCACCTCGGTCGAATGTGGCTGGATGTGGCTCGGTACGCGGATACCGACAGTGCCTACCGACCCGACACGCGAACTCCGCATTACTTCCCGTTTGCTTTTACTTATCGCGACTACGTCGTCGATTCGTTCAACAGGGACAAGCCGTTCGACGACTTTGTGAAGGAGCAGTTTGCCGCCGACCTGATCGGATTCAAACCGGGCGATGCCGAGATGGCGGCTCTGGGATTTCTCGCTGGCGGACCGTTTGCCAATCGTGACCCACTGGAATCTCTCGACGACTTGATTGACGTTACGACGCGAGGATTTCTGGGCATCACGGCTGCGTGCGCTCGCTGTCACGATCACAAGTACGAGCCCGTTCCGACCAAAGATTACTACTCGCTACGAGGCGTCTTCGCGTCGCTGATTCGCGTAGACCCGCTTGACGAAGAGAAGCAACCGCTGGTGCCCGGTTACGAACCGACCGAAGCAGAAGTTGCCGACTACGAATCGAAACGAGCAGCGATCGAGCAGGAAGTTACGAAAGCCGGAAACAGCAAAGCGAAGAACAACAACCGTTCGATCTCGCAGAAGATTCGCGAAACGGAACTGGCCGAACTGTTGCTGTTCAATCATGGAGCACCTGCCCGAGCCATGCGAGTGGTGGAGCGTTCAAAACCGCTCGAACCGGTCGTGTTTATTCGGGGTGATGCCGGCAATCTCGGAGAACGGGTTCCTCGGCGATTTCTGAGGATCATCGATGCTGAGCAGACTCCTTTTCCCGCCGATTCCAGCGGAAGACTGCAGCTTGCCGAGAAGATTGTCGATCCAGCAAATCCTTTGACCGCTCGCGTCTTTGTGAACCGAATCTGGGGTTTTCTGATGGGGTCACACCTTGTGGACACACCGTCGGATTTCGGTCTGCAAGGTTCACCGCCGACGCATCCGGAGCTGCTGGACTGGCTGGCTGCCGACTTCGTCGCGAACGACTGGTCGATCAAACGGCTGGTTCGAGCGATCGTTCTGTCACGGACGTATCAGCAGAAAAGTGACTTTCGCGAAGACACGAGCGAAAAGGATTCTCAGAATCGACTCCTGTGGCGAGCCAACCGAAAGCACCTTTCGATCGAGGCGCTTCGCGATAGTCTGCTGAGTGTGTCAAAGCAGCTCGATCCAACACCTCGCGGTCGGGCCGGGCAACTCTGGTCTGAAGGGTACACTCGCCGCCGAGCCATTTATGGATACATCAACCGGTTTAACCTCGACCCGACATTGCGGGCGTTTGACTTTCCGACTCCCGTGCAAAGTCAGCCGAAGCGAGGCGAAAGCATCGTCGCGCCGCAGACTCTGTTCACGATGAATGCTCCCTTCGTGATCGATCAGACAGTCGCGATTACTGAGACGTCCGAGTTCCGGGACTGCACGACCGACAATGAACGCGTTGGCTCTTTGTTTGGTTTGATCTTTCAGCGATCGCCCGCGCCGCTGGAAACAGAACGCGTTTTGAAGTTCGTCGAGCTTCAATCCCGGTTCACCACGCCGAACGATTTGAAACGGCGAGCATCCACATGGCCGCTCGTCGCCCAGTCGCTCATGATGAGCAACGAGTTTCAATACATCGATTAGCATTTTTTCTGAATGAGACTTCTGATGCGAACGCAGGAACGATCCAACCTTAAGCCGAACTGGTCGCGTCGCGAGCTGCTTGAAAGCAGCGGACTCGGACTGGGGTCGCTGGCTTTGTCAGGATTACTGGCTGGCGATGGAGAAGTGACTGCCGCGCCCGCTCGGCGTGAAAAGTCGATCTCGCCGCTCGCAGCCAGCGCTCCGCATCACTCGCCGAAAGCGAAGCGGATTATTCATCTTTTTATGAACGGAGGACCGTCTCAGTTCGACACGTTTTATCCAAAACCGGAAGTTCAACGGCTCAGTGGCAAGCCGCTGCCGAAGTCGATCAGCGATCAGTTGCAGCCGACGCAGCGAAATCGTGTCGGAGTTCTATTCGGGTCGCCGTTCAAGTTTCGAAATCATGGCGAGTGCGGGCAGCCGGTCAGCGACCTGTTCCCCAACGTCGCTCGACACGTCGACGATCTTTGCATCGTGCGATCGATGCAGGGCGAAATTGCGAATCACACTCCGGGTTTGTTGCTGACCAATTGCGGACATTCAACGTTGCCTCGTCCGTCAATCGGTTCATGGATGCTGTACGGACTGGGGAACGAAAGCGACGAACTGCCCGGTTTCGTCGTGCTTTGTCCGAAAGGATTGCCGACGGCTCAGTCGAGAAACTGGACGAGCGCGTTTCTGCCGGGCGTCTACCAGGGCACGCACATCGACACGGAAACTTCCGGCAAAGAACTGATTCCGAATCTGACTCGTAACGACATTCGCGCAGGTTCGCAGCGGGCTCAAGTCGCGCTGACACAATTCCTGAATCGTCGACACCTGCTGGAAAGACCGGGTGACGAACGACTCGACAGCCGCATCCAAACGATGGAGCTGGCTTTCCGCATGCAGACGGCCGGGACCGACGCGTTCGATCTTCAGCAGGAGCCGCAGCACGTTCGCGAGGCGTACGGCGACACGGTGCAGGGACGCAACATGCTGATTGCTCGGAGGCTTTCTGAACGAGGCGTGCGTTACGTGCAGGTTTATCACGGAGCCGGTCAGCCGTGGGATAATCATGGATCGATCGTGCCTCGCATCACTCAGCTTTGCCAGGAATCAGATCAGCCAATCGCGGCGCTGCTTTCCGATTTGAAGCAGCGTGGGATGCTCGAAGACACGCTCGTCATCTGGGGCGGCGAAATGGGCCGCACGCCGACGACGCAGTCCGGGTCAAAAGATCCCAACAAGGTCGGCCGCGATCATCACATTGATGGTTACACCCTGTGGATGGCCGGCGGCGGAATTCGGCCCGGCATGACATACGGATCGACCGACGACTTCGGGATGGCGGTTACGGAAAACAAAGTCGATCTGCACGACCTGCACGCGACAATTCTGCAACTGATGGGTTTCGACCATCGACGGCTGACGTACCGCTACTCAGGCCGAGACTTCCGTTTAACCGACGTCCACGGCCGCGTCATCGACGAGATTCTCGCCTGAGAATAATCAGGCCGGATTAATCGTCTAGCCGCTTCGACGATCCGAAATTCAACATTTCCGAAATTCAACATTAAAGATCGGCGTCGCAGGATTACGTCTCGACGTACCAAAGTGAACTTCGCAGCGTGAGTTGTGCATCAAGACACGCGTTACGGTTTTCGACAGACGTTCGCGATGAGTTGCCGAAGCGACTCCTGCTCGCGCTGTGGTGCGAACTGTGGGGCAAGATTCAGAATGTGAGACCGCAGCGAGCCGTAGAATTTCTCGTCCCTTTCGCAGCGGTTCATCAGGTCTGCCAGCTTGCTGGTTGAGCCGACATCGAAGTAGCCAGGATAGTCTTCTCCCAGCAGACCGATTGAGCCAGAGATCCTGGACGCGAGAATCGGTGTCGCCGCCGCGACAGCTTCGGAAATGACGTTCGCTCCGCCTTCCATATTTGATGAGAGTACGAGCAGCCGACTGCGAGCCAGAATCAGTCGGGCTTTCCAGCCGGAAACTTCTCCCAGCCAGTGGTATCGACCGTTGCGGTTCATCTCGCTGAGCGCGCGCCTCTGCATTGCCGGCGTCAGTGCCGAGCCGACATGCGTGATCCTGATTCTTGAGTCGCACGGAAGCTGACGCGCCGCCAATGCCGCTCGAAACGGATCCTTAACCGGACGCAAATGCCCCGATACGCAAACTTCGAAATTCTGTTTAAGGGGCTGAACGGTTCGTTGTGGCGGCTTTGCCGACTGAATCACGACGTGAACTTTGGCGTGCAGATGGGTTGGCAGTTCGTTGATGCCGCGACTTTGCAGCACGACCAGTGAATTCGCCTGCTCAAGAGCGGCCGCTGCCACGCCGCCGTGATGGATGTCTCCGTAGAGATCCGTTCCGGTCAGCAGCAGAATAATTGGCGTGCCGGGCGATTTCCGAGCACAACGGTCGATCGATGCGGCACTTTTGCGAGCATGAAAAGCGACAAGCACGTCGCACTTCTGGCCAGTGAATTCTTCGCTGATGACGACTCGGTGCCCGCAGTCTTTCAACAGTCGCGACCAGCGTAAAGCCGTCACGCGATTCCCCTTGCGAGACCCTCGCGGAGCCGGAGTGACGATCAGAATTCGAGCCAAGGTCGTCGTCTGCCTTCATTTCGTATGCCGCGACCAGGTGCCGATTCAATTCCAGCGTGGGATGTCTCGTTGAGCTTGTTCGAGCTGGCTGGTCAGAAACTCCCGGTCTTCATCCGGGCATGTATTCAGGAGCGACTTTAGAAGTCTTGCCGCCGTCGCCGAATGTTGAGCCTTAAACGCGATCAGGGCCAGATCTCGCCGCAGTGGATAGCTGGCGGGGCTGATGGCAACCAGTCGATTCTGCACAGTCCAGGCGGACGACCAGTCTTCGTTGCTGGCGTACAAGGTGCAAAGGTTATTCAACATGCGAATGACGATGGTTCGGTCGTCAGCCGGCAGCAGGCTTCGCTCGACCTGATCGGGTCGCATTCGAGTCAGGTCGCAAAGCCAGCCGACCGTTTCTTCCTCGGTCAGTAAGCGGCCGCCGGAGTATGCGTCGAGAAAGAGTCGCCCGGTCACTGTTTCGGCCATCGTCAGAAAATGCAGCGGCGACGAGACTCCTGAAAGTGTCAGGCCAAGTTGTCCGGCCACTTCCATGTAAAGAAGCGACAGGCTGATCGGAATGCCCTGACCGGTCTCGATGACTCGATTGAGGAAGCTGCCGTCGGCAGTGCGGTACGCAGTCTCGGAACCTGTCACTTCATGATCCATCGAGATTGATCGAGCCAGCGTTTCCAGTTGCTCCTGTTCGGAGTGCATTCCTCGGAAATGCCCGGCCAGTTCCTGCCGTCGCTGATCGAACCAGTCCAGCGTTTTCGCAAAGTCGAGTTCCGGATACGCGTCGCGAGCGATTTCCAGATTGATCATCGTCAGGCTGCACGGCTTCCGGGCGAGCAGTCGCTGGAAATGTTCGTCGCGTGAAAAATCAACTTCGGAATTCATAGATTGAATGTCTGTTTGAGTTTGCGTTTGCTCGGGGCGAGGGATCGTAGCGACGGCTATTTTTTTTGGGTACCTTCCCCGAACTGGCGGCCAGTTATCCCGTTGAAGGTTAAAAACTACAAAGACACGCCTCGGTTGATTCAATTCCGTGTCCTCCGTGTTTCTGTCGGTTAAAACAGTCTCCAGCGAGTCATGAAAATCAATCAAAGTGTCGTCGTTTCAAAAGCGTCTGGAGTCGACTTATGTCTGTTGGTGTGCCTGGGGTTCTGACTGAGATTGAAGAAGATCCGTTTGCGCTGATCGAGGAAATCGAGCAGCTCAAACGCGACAAGGATGTCAGCATCCTGGCTCATTACTATGTCGACGGCGAGATCCAGGACGTGGCGGATTTTGTCGGCGACAGTCTGAAGCTGGCTCGCGACGCGACGACCGTAACAACGTCGACCATCCTCTTTAGCGGCGTTCACTTCATGGCCGAAACGGCCAAGATGCTGAATCGCGAAAAGCGGGTTCTGCTGCCGGACATGCTGGCTGGATGCTCGCTCGCCGAAAGCTGCCAGCCGGAAGCGTTGAAGAAATTCCAGGACGAACTGCGTGCGGAAGGCCGCGATTTCGAAACGGTCGCGTACATCAACACGTCGGCGGCGGTGAAGTCACTTTGCGACTGGATCGTGACCAGCGGCAACGCTCGCGAAATTGTGGAACGAGTTCCTGCCGGGAAAGAAATCCTCTTCGCACCGGACCAGCACCTTGGACGGTACCTGTCGGAAGTCACCGGTCGACCGATGATTCTGTGGCCGGGCTCGTGCATGGTTCATGAAGTTTTCAGCATTCAGGATCTGCTTACGGCTAGGCGAAAGAACGAGGGCTGTACGGTGCTCGCGCATCCGGAATGTCCGCAGAACATTCTTGAGATCAGCGATTTCATCGGCGGCACGGAAGCCATGCGGCGGCATGTGATGTCGCTGACCGAGCCGCAGACGTTTCTGATTGCCACCGAAGCCAACATGATCCATCCGCTGGAAAAGTCCGCTCCGCAGCACAAGTACATTCCCGTGCCGGGCATCATGACCTCGACCGGCGAGACATGTGCGTGTAACCGGTGTCCGCACATGGCTCGCAACACGTTGCAGGCAGTTCGGAATTGTCTCCGCGACGAGACTCCGGAAATCGAGTGGCAGCCATTCTTCGAAGACGCTCGCGAAGTCGTGGCGAAGAGTCTGCTGAGCTGATTGAAAGTTGCCTGGAAGCTTGCACGGTGGGCACTGCCCGCCAATTACCGAAGTGACTATTACTGGTGGGCAGCCCACCCTGTTGCTGAGCGTCAACAATGCCGCTTCCGGATTTGAATCAGGCTAAACGCGAACTCGACGAGCGCGGCTTCGTCGTGCTCGAAGAGTTCATCGATCCGGGTTGGCTGGCTGAGTTGCAGCAGGCAACGGAGCACCAGTTCGATCGAGAAGGTTCAGAGGCCGGTTCCGAATTCAAGACGGAGACCGGCAGCCGGCGTCTCGCGAATCTTGTCAACAAGGGCGAGGTTTTTCAGCGAGTTGTCGCCGAGCCTCGACTTCTGAATTTCATCGAGCTGGTACTCGGGGCTGAGTTCAAGCTCAGTAGTCTGAATGCTCGATCGGCGAACCCTCACAACGGGATCAGTCAGCCACTGCACGCCGACATGGGAGCGATCGCCGACGAACGCGGCTACTGGGTGTGCAACTCGGTGTGGATGCTCGACGACTTCACAACGCAGAACGGCCCCATGCGAGTTGTACCGGGTTCGCATCGCTGGAATCAGTTGCCTCAGGATGTGATGGCCGATCCGTCCGAGCCGCATCCTGACGAAGAGATAATCACCGGTTCGGCGGGAACGGTTGTGGTCATGAACGCTCACGCCTGGCACGGCGGCACTGAGAACCGTACGGACCGCTCTCGAATGGCGCTGCACGCCTTTTATGCGAGACGGGACAAGCCTCAGCAGCAGTACCAGCGCGAGCTGTTGTCGGAATCGGTCCAGGCGTCGCTGAACGCGGAACTGCGGAAAATCCTGGCGCTCGACGACAGTTTGAATGACGAAGTCACAAAGAACTGCCAGCAGCGGAGCGGGTTTCTGAAGTAGACTGCGGTCTCGGGAGACCACTCAGTCATTTCAGTCATTGGTGCCGAATGTTTCGATTACGCAACAAGCCGGCATTGCCCGACCGGATGTGAACATCGGCAATGATTGAATCGCCGACTGTTGTTGATTCTGCTCGGCCCGGAATCGTAGTCTGCACGGCTTCGTCTCGTTGTTTTCATCTTGTCGTTACTAATCAGTTCTTCCTTTCCACTGCTCAGAGGCTTTCGTGACAGACCCCAAAGACACGCATTCGGCTGCTTCGGATGGTGCCGAGCTGACTCCCGACGAAGTTTCCAGTTCCAGCGACGTGAGCGATTCAACTGGCGACGAGCCTCAATCTGAGTCCCAGCCTGCGTCTGGCGAATCAGCAGAAGCGTCTTCTGAGACTGACGAAGATCTTCCCGAGTGGGAGCCGCTGTCGCCGGAGATCGTCGAGGACGAAGCTATCCGCGGTGACTTCATGTTGCGTTGGGCGGTGATCCTGCTCGCGTTTCTGCTCGGGTGCCGACACATTTCAGATACCGTCACGCTGGTGCGGATCCGGACGGGCGAGCACCTTGCTTCCAACGGAATTCTGCCGCCAGCCAACGACGTGTTTTCTTACACCGCTGCCGAGCGTCCGTGGGTCAATCTCGGCTGGCTGTTCGACCTGGTGATCGCAGGCGTGTATGGAGTCGGTGGTGCGGCGGGGCTTTCGTTACTTGCCGCCGTTTCGGCCGGTGCGACGTTCTACCTTCTGCACGGCATAACTCGCGACGACCTTCCGACGTGGTGGACGTCGGTGTGTGTGAGCGTTGCGTTGTTGATGGCCAACCTGCAGTTCACGGTGCTGCCTCAAGTTATCACTTTGCTCGGTGTTGCGTGGGTGCTGCGCGGGCTGCATTCCTGGTCGCAGACGGGCAGGCAATCGACTTTGTGGTGTCTGGCCGGTTCGCTTGCCGTATGGAGCAACCTCGATCCGCGAGCGTTCATTGGCTGGCTGATTCTGCTGGCTTACCTGGTCGGCTCGGCGATTGCTCAGAAAACTGGCCGAGCGTCGCTGCACGAGAATGCGTCTCTGAAAGGGTTGGCGATAGCGACGGCGGTCGGCTTCGTCGCGTTGATGATTAACCCGTTTGGCTGGCACGCGATCCTTTCGCCGTTCCAGCTTTACGGTGTCTGCATGCCGGCTCTGGTCGAGTACGCCGGTCGGGTGACGCTGCCGCATGAGGTTCAGCTTGTCCCGCTGTTTGATTCAGCCGTCTGGAGCAACCTCAATCAGCACACCGTTGCCGCTCTCGTGATTGCGGTCCTGGCTGCCGTGACGAGTGTCATGAATTTCTCGCGACTGAACATCGCACTGTTCGGAGTTTATGTCGCGACTCTTGGGTTGTCGGTTGCTTGTTCGCACGAACTGGGAGCACTGGCTCTGGTGTCGTGCGTGCTGGCCGGGTTGAACGGGCAGGACTGGTACAAAGCGAACTGCCGCCAGGAATACACCATCGACACGCTGGAAGTTTTGTGGTCACGCGCGGGGCGGGCGGTCACGGTTCTCAGTTTTGCAGCGATCGCGTTTCTGGCTATCAGTGGTCGATTGATGGGGCCGGACGGTCGTCGAGTCGGTCTCGGGTTCTCGCCAGCGCTGACGGCAACGATCGATGCCGCCAAAGACGAAATCGAACATCTGCCGGATGGCCACGTCTTCACGTTCCGACTTGACCAGGCAGACGTTCTGCTGTGGCACGGCGTTCCGTCCTTCGTCGACAGCCGAGTTGGAGTTTTCATCGGCGGCGAGCAGGACATCCTGAGTGTGCATAACAAAGCTCGTTACGCACTGCGTCG
>JADHNX010000156.1 GCA_016779365.1 Planctomycetaceae bacterium | reverse complement strand
GTTGCTGCCGTTTGATGGCCAGCAACTTCGCCAGTGTGGTGTCTTGAGCGTCTGCCGGTTCATTCTTCTGAGGAGGCTGACGATGTGTCGGCTCGGGTGAGTTGGTGGCGGGGCGTGGTGGCGGAAGGGGACGTTGCGGAATCGATTGCTCCGAACGCGACGACTCAAGCTGAGCGTCGGTTTCCTGCTTCGTGGCCAGGAGCGAGCCGAGCGTCGTTGTCTGGTTCTCGTTGATGTCGCCTCGAAACAGCAGGCCGCGAATCAGAGTCCAGTCGACATGTACTCGTCGAACGGCGACATCGATCGGCAGCAGGATCGCGAGCGAGATCAGCAGCCAGTCAAAAACTGGCCGAGTCGACGACCTGGGCAGTCGATCGCCGAAGACAGCATCGGCAGGACTGTCGGAGGCAAGAAGTTGCCCGCCGGTCCGTTCCTGAATCTGCTTCAGCATGATCGGGTCGGAGCGAAACCGCAGGTACTCAGCCGAGTACGACACGATGAAGCCGCCGGTCGTCGATTCCGAACGACCGTTGCCGTTTCCCCGAGCGATTACCTGATACTTTCCCTGGGCCGGCAGAGGGAGTCTGGCTTCGTAACGTCCAGGGCTGACCTGTTGCAGACGGAGTGTTGCTGAAAAATCGTCGGGGCCGTTGACGATGGCGTTGAGTTCAGCGAACGCTCCGTCGGGGCGTTGGTTATCCGAGGTGAAATCTTCGACGACGATGGTGGCTTCGCCGCTCGAAAGATGTGTCCACAACCGAAGTTCCGCCGGCTTTCTGACTCGCGACAGACTGGTCATCAGTTGTGAAACTACCGAGTCGAATTTTTCCCACTGCTGCCACTCGCGCCCCCAGCGTGTGGTCAGGTCTGAGGTGAACGCGGCCGTGGATCCAAGGCCGTACTTCCAGCGGGCGAGGATGGGAGTCGGTGGCGGTGCTGCCGTCGTTGCAGAATCAGGTTCAGGATGCGGCGCCAGCAGAACCGGCTCCGCGCGAGGTTTCAACGTTGTGAGCACGTACCCGTGCAGCGGCGGCGTCTCTTCCAGGCTGTTCAGCAGCGAGGAAGGAGTGCCGGGCAGCGGCGAGATCGTTGTCTCCTGAATCATCGATCGCTTCAGCGTTCGGGCTTCCTTCACAAAGATGGCTGGAAGCTCGGCAGGATTGTCCGGCGTGTAAGCCGTGCCGCCGGTGGCGTCCGCGATGCGCTTCATCGAGCCGATGTCGGATTCGCCATGCGGAGAAACGGTGACCGTAGAAACGGTGATCTTCGCCTGCTGAACTGCGTCGAGAAGCTGGTCAGTAGGAGCGGAAGGGTCTCCATCAGAAATGATCAGCATTCGCTTGATCGCGGCGTCGCTCTGGTTCAGGCCGGCCAGACCCATTTCCATCGTGGTGGCAAAGGTTGGCATGTCGCCGATTCTCGCGCGGTTAACCAGCGTGACCAGTCGAGAAAAGCTGGCCGCCGGCGTTAGACGAAACAGCCACTGTTCGGTGTCGGTTTCCTGATCAAAAACGAGGACTCCGACTTCGTCGTGTCCCGAGAGGACTCGGATCGCCTGGCTCGTGATCCGCTTGCCCCACGTGTTTCCGTCGGCAAATTCGCAGGTGTGAAGAATGATGACCAGCGCGCCTTTTTGCAGAATGTCCTGCTGCTCGATGTCCATCGACACGGGCAGAACCTCTTCGGCAGGCGTTCGGTGATACCCGCCAGGACCAAAACTGTCCGGCCCGCCGACCATCAGAAACCCGATGCCGACGTCACGAACGGCGTTCTGCAACGCTCGCAGTTGAGCCGGCACGAACGCGTTCACCGGCACGTTCACAAAGACGACGCTGTCGTAAGACATCAATGCGAGGGGGCTGTCAGGAAATCCGTAGGCGTCGCGTTGTTCGACAATTCGTCCATCACGCTGAAGTGACTCTGCCAGCGGTTGCCACTCCCGCGAGTCGCCGCCCGGAGCGGTGACAATCAGTGTTCGAGCGGTGCCTTCGACAAAGAGAAAGTTCTCGGCGGCGTTGTTTTGCGAGAGGTTATCTGAACCGTCCGGTACTTCGATCGCGGTCTGGTACTGGTAGTAGCCCGGCTCGTCGACACGAATTGGCAACGAGAATTGATTCAAACCCGACCGCAGCGTGACGGCGCTTTTCGCCAGGACGCGACCATTTTCACGCAGCACCAGCGTGCCGGTTGTTTCGGCGAGTGACGACACCAGGATAGACGCTTCGTAGTCCTGTTCGAGCTTCACCTGCTGCGGCAGTTCCAGCCGCTCGACCCAGACTTCGTTTTCGTACTGATAATTGATCGGCAGAACGTCGACGGAAATTCCTCGAGCCCGCAACTCGTCCAGGCGTCTTGTGACGTTGCCTTCCGTCGACGCCCCGTCCGTAATCAGAACAATCCGACCGCTGTTTTCGGTCGGGATCATCGCGGCGGACAAAGAAAGTGCTTCGGCCAGGTCTGTCGCGTCGCGTCGAACCTGCGAAGTGACGACGCCGTCAAACGGGAAGGTAATGCGCGGCGGCAGCTCGACAACGGCTTCCGCTCCAAACAGCACCAGCCCTGCTTCGTCAGCGGCGGGCTTTTCCGAAACCTGCCGAGCGACGAACTTCAGCGCTGAGTCGACGGCTGCTGTTCCGACTGAATCAGAAACGTCAACCGCGTATACCACTGAGAGAACTTCGCTGGTCCTGACCGCTCGCGGTTCAGCGAGGGCGACGATAAATCCCGCAGCCATGATGAAGCGGAGCCATAATGCCGTGTTTGCTCGCCCAGGAGAAAGTCCCGTCGTGCCGGCCAGAAACAACCACCAGATCCAGACGGTGGCGAACGTCAGAACAAAAGCCTCGGGGCGAACAAACAGGACGACGCCAGCAAGTTCCAGAGCGAGACTGCCCCCGCCGAAGCTGGCCAGAAAGAGGGCCAGCGATAGCAGATCGCGTCCTCGCGGCGGTCGGCGTGGCGACGGAAAGACCATTCGGAAAAAGTCGAGGGCAGTCAACGTTGCAGCTCCACCAGTCGACGGTTTCCAGTATCGGCGACAACGATGCGGCCATTCGAATCGACGGCCAGGCCCCACGGCGTCGAGAACTCGCCGACGCCGTGCCCGGTCGAACCGAACCTTCCCAGTGTTTCGCCTCGCAGGTTCAGTTGTGTCACTCGATTGCCGCCATACTCAATTGCAACCAGATCGCCGTCGGGGCCGACAGTCAGGTCGTAAGGATAGTGGAGTCGAGGTCGGTCGGCTTCTGAACCCAGCAGGCCGACAAACTGGCCATCGTCGCGGAATGTCTGAATGCGATTGTTGATGGCGTCGGCGACGTACAGCAGCCCATCGCGCCAGACGATGCCCATCGGTCGCTGAAACTGCCCGTCGTCAGTTCCGAAGCCGCCAAAGGCGACCACGAAGTTTCCGTCGACGTCAAACTTCTGCACGCGATCGTTGCCGCCGTATTCGCAGACGTAGTAGTTGCCGACGGAGTCCTGAGTGATCGCCGAAAGGTAAACGAACTGCCCGGATTGCTCGCCCAGTTCGCCGTGCATCGTCAGAAGGTTTCCGTCGCGATCAAAGAAAACGACTCGGTGGTAATGAGTATCCGCGACGCCGATCCGACCATCCTGAAACAGACAGATTCCTTCCGGGTTGCCGACGTCACTTTCCGGCATGGACCAATGGTGTTTCACCGTGCCGTTTGGATTGAACACAAGAATTCGACCGGCATCGTCGAGGACAAACAGGTCGCCGTTCGAATCAAACGCCAGCCCTCGCGGAGCCGGAATTTTCGCCCCGGCGGCCGGCATCGCCCAGTTGCTGATTTTGCTGACTGTGATTGTTGGCGCCGTTGAGGCAGCCTCGCCGCATCCGGAACTGGCCAGCGCGACGATCAGCAGAAAGGGCGAAATGGTGAGCCGAATGAGCTGCTGCATTTGCCAGAGATGACTCCGCCAGAATTGAAGAGTCGCCAGCGGTCTGAAAACGAAAAATCCTGGGGAGGGTAGACGCCTGGCAGCAGGATTCAAAATGTCTCGATTGATTTCGCGACTTTGGAACTGATGCGTTGATGACACTGTCGGGCTAGATTCCTCGATGACGAAGGCCGCTGCTGGAAGACTGGAATTCGGCAGCGACAAAGTCTGGTGCGAGGTCGGAAGTGGCTGCGGGAAATCCATCGATTGAGGTCAGCATAATCGGACCACGGCTTCGAGCCAGATCCGCGATGGCGTTGGCCAAGGTGAACGTTGGCGACACCGATTGTTTAACTGTCTGACGAAACGTCGTGAGGGAGTCGAAGTTGCGGTTCAGATAGCCGATGGCGAATCCGCCTTGAACGATGACAAGAGCCCCCGCCGTTCGCTGCGGTCTGGTCGCTTTTTCGGCTGCCAGCTCAGGCCAGGGGACGACGGTGCCAAACGGGTTCGCCGGGTCGACCGCCGACAGCATGATGGTGCGGGCTCTTGTCGACTCGTCCGGCGTTGCCTGGTTCCGAAGGCGTTCGTCGGCTCCGGGAGCTGCGAACTGAGCGGCACTGAGTCCCTCAATGAAATAGCCTCGACGGATCTGCCCGGAATCTTCCAGGGCTCGCAGGATTGGATAGACGGCTGAGAATCCGCCGCCGAGATTTTCAGCCGCGACGGATTCGCGAGTGACGATGCCCATTCGGTCGAGCAGTTGCCGCACCTGCTCCATTTTCTGTTCGGTGGTTGAGAGGGGCTCAACTGGCGGCGCGAGGAGTGACCAGCGGCCTTCGGTGCCAGGCAGCAGTGCTGACCGTCGGGATCGCATTCTGCCGGAACGCCGAGAGGACGATCTCCTGCCGGACGGAGTCTGGCCGGCTCGCGAGCTGGTTGAAGAAGTGGCAGATCGATGAAGTGACCGCACGGGCGTCAGTGTGTCGTTGGTGACTTCGCCGTTCCAGACGAGCCTCCATAAAGCGTCAAACACGTCATTGCGAAATCCGCCGATGCTGGCGTGGATTGCGCCGAAGAAAACGGCACCGTGCGAGGAGAGAAATGCGCGGATCTGGTCGGCTGTTTCGTCGTCGGGTTGCGTGCTTTCGTCGTTGGGCGAGGGACGCAACTGGTCGAAGGCGTCTGCCAGGAACAGGGCAATACGACCATCGTTGTTGCCGAGTGTGCCGCTGCCCTGCCAGATAACTTCTCCCGCCGAGCAGAGTTCATCCAGCTCGCCAGGCCGATATTCGGGGAGCCGTGCCGGAAGGATGTCGCGTTCGAGGCACGATGCCGGGAGCGGTAGTCCCTGAAGTTGCTCGACGACGTCGAGTAATGCTTCCGTGCCTTTCCGACGTCGACCGATGCCGTGCCAGTCGATCAGGAAACGCGAGCACGCGTCGGGAGCGACCGGTTTGATCTGCTCTCGGACGCGCGCCAGCGAGCGTTGTTTCAGGGTTCGCAGGACGTTCGCGTCACACCACTGCTTTACCTCGGGGACGTCTGCGATCGTGTTAGTCGTTGTGGGGGCGTCGGTGAAGTTGCCCATGATGACTCGACCGGTCTGTGCAAGTTCGATCAACGTTGCCAGTGCCGATTCCGGATCGAGCCCGAATCGGTGACAAGCATCGTCAACGATGAACGGTCCGTGAGTTCTGGCGAAGCGGGAGACGAGGTCGACGAGCGGCGAGTCGACTGTTTCGAGCAGTGACCTGGCGATTCCGGACGGCAGGGCAACGTGCAGCGCGTCTCGATACCGGGATGCATCTTCGACCGCGATCAACCGCTGGTCGTCGGCGACCGTGACTTCGACGACTCGACGTTGAGCGACCAGTTCAGCGATCCATTGATCGGGACTGTGGCCGCTGGCGCCAGATTCGCACCGTTGAGCAATTTCTTCTCGCGAAAGGTCGCCGAGATTCAGCAGCAAGTCGTGGAGACCGTCGACGCTTCGGACGGGATACTGGGTGTCGACACGCTGCAACTCGTTACTTAACTGGCGTAAGACTTCGGGGTCGAGAAGTTGGCGATAGTCGATCTCGCCGAGTAATTCCTGAAGCTGCAGATGGTCGATGGCCAGAGCCTGCGCGCGACGTTCGGCGAGCGGTGCGTCGGCGTCGTAAATGAAGTTGCCGGTGTAGGAAAACAGGATGGCAGAAGCAAACGGCGACGGAGTTTCGGTTTGAACATGCCGCACGGCGATGGACTTTTTCTGGACGCCGGTCAGCAGTGTCTTCAGGCCGGGCAGGTCGAACACGTCTCGCAGACATTCGCGGTAGGTTTCCAGCATCATCGGGAAGCTGGGATAGCGAGCCGCGACGGTCAGCAGGTCGGCTGATTTTCGACGTTGCAGCCAGAGCGGCGTTCGCTTGCCTGGTCGGTGACGCGGCAGCAGCAACGCTCGTGCAGAATTCTCCCGAAAGTGCGAGGCGAACAGAGCGGTGTTGCTGAGTTCTTTGACGAGGATGTCTTCGATCTCGTTGGCTGGCGGAAAGAGCAGGGCGGTGGATGGAATTTCGTCGGCGGCCGGAAGGCGAAAGATGATGCCTTCGTCTGACCACATGACGTCGACCTGTCCGTTGGAAGCTTCGCGCAGACGGCTGACAATGGCTGATGCCAGCGGTGCGTGAATGCGGGCACCGAACGACGACAGAATCACGATCCGCCAGTCTCCCACTTCGTCGACGCCGGCTTCGACGATGATTGTGCGGTCGCTGGGGATCTCGCCGGTCGCTTCGATCTGAGCTTCCAGATACTTGAGCAGGTTCTCGGCGGCCTGGTCGGCAAGGCCGTGATGTTCAGTCAGTTGAGCCAGTGCGTCTTCGCGGTTCATGTCGAGCAGTCGGCGAGCCAGCGAACCGATGGCCTGACCGAATTCAAGAGGTCGTCCTGGTCCTTCTCCTCTCCAGAAGGGCATGCGGCCGGGTTGTCCCGGAGCCGGCGAAACAAGCACTCGGTCCTGCGTGATCTCGATCACTCGCCAGGACGATGCTCCCAGTAGAAAGACGTCGCCGGGGTGAATTTCGTGGACCATTTCTTCGTCGAGTTCTCCGACTCGGCTGTTGGCTTCTCCTTCGCTGCCGAGCAGAAACACGCCGTACAGTCCGCGGTCCGGGATCGTTCCGGCGTTGAGAATCGCGACGCGCTGCGAGCCGGCTCGCGGGGAAAGTTCGCCGCTGATTCGGTCCCAGTTAAGGCGGGGGCGGAGTTCGTAGAATTCGTCAGACGGGTATCGCCCCGACAGGAGATCCAGCACGCCGTCAAATGATGATCTCGGCAGATCGGCAAACGGAGCGCTGCATTGCACAAGTCGGTACACCGCGTCGGCAGAAATCGGTTCTTCGGAAACGATCGCCACGATCTGCTGGGCAAGGACGTCGAGCGGATTTCGCGGATAGAACGTTTCTTCGACTTCCCCCTTAAGCATCCGATCAGACGCGGCGGCACAGGCCAGAAGGTCGCCTCGATAACGCGGAAAGATGATGCCCTGCGAAACGGCTCCAACGGTGTGGCCGGATCGTCCGATTCGTTGCAGGCCGGACGCGATCGACGGCGGGGCGGCGATTTGAATCACCAGATCAACCGCTCCCATGTCGATGCCGAGTTCGAGCGAGGACGTCGCGACGATCGCTGGCAGCCGGCCTTGTTTGAGTCGTGACTCGATCTCGGACCGAGCGTTCTTCGCCAGCGAGCCGTGATGAGCCAGTGCGATTTCTTCGTCAGCTTCGTCGTTGATCGCTCCGGCAAGTCGCTCGGCAAGCCGGCGGCTGTTGACAAAGATCATCGTCGAACGGTGCGACCGGATCAGTTCGACCAGTCGTGGGTGAATCGCCGGCCAGATGGAGGCGATGCCCGGCTGCGTATCCCGCTGGCGAGTTTTGCCGGTTTGTTTCTTCGCCTGTGCCTCAGCGAGTTGCGACATGTCTTCGACCGGGACTTCGATGGTGATGTCGAGCTGTCGTTTCCTGCCGGCTTCAACAATCGTCACGTCTCTCGGTCGGATGGCCGAATTGTTGTTCGAATTGCTGATTGCCGGTTCAAAGTCCGCGCCGCCGAGCAGTCGGGCAACTTCGTGAAGGGGGCGTTGCGTGGCTGACAATCCGATTCGCTGCGCGGCCGGACGGTTGGAGTTGGTTCGGCGTCGCAATTCTTCGAGCCGCTCCAGAGAGACGAACAGGTGCGAGCCTCGCTTCGATGCGACCACCGAGTGAATCTCATCGATGATCACTGTGTCGACGCTTCGAAGAATCTCTCGGGCTTTCGACGTCAGGATCAGGTAGAGCGATTCGGGAGTCGTGATCAGGATGTCGGGCGGTGACTTCGCGATTTGTCGCCGTTCGGTGGGCTCGGTATCGCCGCTGCGGATCGCGACGGTTGGCAGCTGGTACGGAATATTGGCGGCTTCGGCAGCCTGCTGGATGTCGCGCAACGGCCGCTGAAGATTTCGCTCGACGTCAACGCCCAGTGCTTTGAGCGGAGAAATGTAGAGCACCGACACGTCTCGGTTTTCACTGGCGGAATCTGCTTCGGATTCGGATTCGGAATTTCGATCAGGAGATTCGCGTTCAAACATCAGTCGGTTGATCGCGACCAGAAAAGCCGCCAGCGTTTTACCGGACCCCGTCGGCGCCAGAAGAAGCGTGTGCTCGCCGCGCTTGATCGCGGGCCAGGCTTCGAGTTGTGCACGGGTTGGCTCGCCCAGTTCTTCGGAGAACCATTGATGGACGATTGGGTTGAAGAGGTCGAGCATCGAATTCGGAGCACACGGGACGGGGCGATGGCGACCAGCCGTGACTCAATATTCGGCGGTCGGATGACCGAAGAAGTATAAAGAGCTTCGTGCGGCAACGTCGCTGCCGTCTGAGTTTGGACGTGCCGGTGAAAGTTTTTGCCGGCTTTGGATGCGTTGGCGGTCTGATCGAACTGTGTGTTGAGTTCGGATGTCTGGCTTGTCGCCGGTGTCGTTTAAGGCTGACGCTGGTGACGATATCATCCGTCACAAAAACGCGAGCCCGGAATGAAAGCGGAGCTGCGGAACGCTCCTGTCCTGACAGAAAAGACTGCTTGATGCCCTGGGAAGCCTGGTTTACGGTTGGAGTTGTCCTTCT
>JADHNX010000155.1 GCA_016779365.1 Planctomycetaceae bacterium | reverse complement strand
TGAATTCGGCGGTTTCAAGTTCTCTGTCGACTGCTGACTTATCCCCAAAATGGTGACTACTTCATCGAAACGTAAAACGCTTGCACACGACAACAGAATCATCGGTCGGAGCCACCGTTACAACTGCAACAAGCGGATTCTTCTGCCAGACGTTCGCTTTGTGGCGACGCAGTCAGTTCTGCGAGAGACTGTTTCTGGTCTATGATCTGAATGTTATTGCAGTTTGCGCAGACTCTTCAGTCTGACATTTGGTTCGAATTGCAATGTTTATGACGATTTGTTCCGGCGCGCAGCTGCCTTGTGACTGGTTGTGTGTCGAAGCGGTGCTTCGAGCATCGGAAACTGGAGAGACGGATCATGCGGGAACGTACTGCGGTGGCGTACTGGCTGTTGCTTTCGATCAGCACCTTGATGTTCGGAATCCTTGGCTCTTCAATCGCTGCCGAACCTCAGGCTTCGGCTGAAAGCGACCGTAAGGCCGCCGAAATGATCTATGGGCTGATGCCTCGTCAGGAAACCGGTGCTCTCGACTTCGTTCAGCAGCATCCCGAGTACGATGGCCGAGGCGTCGTCGTGGCGATTTTCGACACAGGTGTTGATCCGGGGGTCGTTGGTTTGCAGACAACTCCGGACGGTCGTCCCAAAGTGATCGACATTGTCGACGCGACGGGCTCGGGAGACGTCGACATGTCCAAAGTCGTGACTCCAGAGAACGGTCAGGTGACTGGTCTCAGTGGACGCGTGCTGAAGCTTGATGCGAAATGGAAATTGTCCGATGGCAAAGTCCGCGTGGGCATGAAAGCCGGCTACGAACTTTACCCGCACGAACTGGTTGACCGAGTCAAAGAACACCGCCACAAAGAGTTCAACCAGAAGCAGCGCAAGCTCGAAAACGAACTGCGGAGCCAGATCGAAAACTTCAACAAGGACGAATTGAAAGTCGACAAGGCGGAACTAGAAAAGCGGCTCGAAGCGCTGCTCGCCGCCGGGAAGAGCTACAACGATCCGGGCCCGCTTTACGACTGTGTTGTTTTCCACGATGGCGAGCACTTTCGCGCGGTCGTTGACACCGACGAAGATGGCGACCTGGCCGATGAAAAGGCGATGACAAATTACCGCGTCGCTCGTGAGTACGCTCAGTTCGACGAAGTGTCGTTGCTCAACTTTGGCGTCAACATCTACGAAGGCGGCAAGGTGCTGTCGATCGTCGCCGATGCGCATCCGCACGGAACTCATGTGGCCGGCATCGTGGCGGGCTACTATCCCGGCCAGCCGGAATGGAACGGCGTTGCTCCGGGGGCTCAGATTGTTTCCTGCAAAATCGGCGACACATACATCGACGGCATGGAAACCGGGCAGGCACTGATCCGCGCGACGAAGACGGTTCTCGAAAATAAATGCGACCTCGTCAACATGAGCTTCGGCGAGCCAACCAAGGCTCCCAACAAAGGTCTCATCATTCGGTACTTTGACGAACTAGTCACAAAGCACGGAGTCATCTTCTGTGCGAGTGCCGGCAACTCGGGACCGGCGTTGTCGACAGTCGGCGCGCCTGGCGGCACGTCGTCATCACTGATCGGAATCGGGGCTCATGTTTCTCCGAAAATGATGGAAGCCCAGTACGCGCTGCGTGAGACGTTTTCCGATCGACCTTACACATGGAGTTCTCGCGGCCCAACCTTTGACGGCGACATCGGCGTGAACCTGTTTGCTCCAGGTGGCGCGTTCGCTCCGGTTCCGCAATGGACTCTTGAAAAAAGTATGCAGATGAACGGGACGTCGATGGCGTCGCCCAACTGCTGCGGAAACTTCGCGCTCGTCCTGTCCGGGCTGAAGGCTGAGAAGGTCAACTACAACCAGGAAAGCGTGCGGCGAGCATTCGAAAACACGGCGAAGTGGATCGACGATGCGTCACCGTGGGCACAAGGAGCGGGGCTGATTCAAACTCCGGCGGCGTTTGATGCGTTGAAGCGGGACGTCAATCGAAACTTCGAGCTGTACCGTCTCGAAGCAACACTTTCGGATGGCAATCGTGGAGTCTACATACGTGATCCTCATGACGGGGAAGGTTGGACATCGCCGCAGGAATATCGAGTCACCGTCAAGCCGCTGTTTCATCCCGACGCGACGAGTCAGGAAAAAGTTGATTTCAGAATTCGACTCAAGCTGCAAAGTACCGAAGACTGGGTTCAGGTTGGGCCGGAAGCGACGCTCTCGTCAGAAGGCGACATGATTTCAATTTTCGTCGATCCTTCGGGGCTGGAACCCGGCGCTCATTACGCGGAAGTTCAAGGCATTGATCCGGATCATCCAGAACGCGGACCGCTGTTTCGTTTGCCAGTGACAGTTCTTCGAACCGTTCCAAACATTCAGGATCGGGACGACGAATTGAAAGATGACCTTGAAGAGGAAGGCATTCCTCACCTCGCTGACGGCTGGATGGAAGAGCGGATTGAAGACATGACTCCCGGTCGGATCGAGCGACGGTTCATTGCCGTTCCTGACGGAGCGACCTGGGTGGATCTGCGGTTCCAAATGGAGACGCATCAAAACGGTGGCCGGTCCCGCATGTTCATGGTCCATGCTTTGCAGGCGATTCCTGGACTGACAAATCGCGACGGCGAGCACAACAACGTCGTGATTCTGGAGCCGGAAGTTCCGAAAGTGGTGAGCTTTTTCGTTCAGCCGGGACGCACGATGGAGCTGGCGTTTGCTCAATACTGGAGCAGTCTGGGCGACTGCAATCTGCACTACGAATTGACGTTTCACGGGATCACTCCCGACCAGCGTGAAGTGCGGCTTCAGCCGGGTGATGAAGCGGTGCAGGTCGAAGTTTCAACGCCGTTGCAGTACGAGAAACTCGCGCCTACCGCGAAGCTGACTTCGTATCGTCGAATCGTGAAACCGACATCTGCAAAGATCACTCAACTGGCACAAGATCGCGACGGGTTCGACGAAAATCGACGATTCCATTTGCTCGAACTTTCTTACCCGATTGAGCAGAAGTCAGGGGGCTCGGTGACTCCGCGATTCCCGAAAACTGGCGACCTGCTTTACGACTCGGAATACGGCGGGCACGTCTGGGCCATCTTCGAAAACAATGGACGGCGAGTCGCAACGGACGATATCTGGCCGGACGCGGTGTCACTCGGCAAAGGCAGCTACACGCTGAAACTCTGGCTGCGTCATGACGACCGATCGAAGCTGGAAGAACTCAAGTCGGCAACGATGTCGCTGGATCGGTCACTCGGTTCGCCGGTTTCGCTGCCTGTTTACTCGACACTGATCGACGCCATGCAGGGCGGAGCAAAGTTTCGCAGCAAGTGGCTCGCCCCCGGACAGAAACAACGATTGTTTGTGAGTAATGTTTCGTCCGCTCCTGGCGGGACACTGGCCGGTGACATTCTGCTCGGGGCGATCACTTACGGCGAAGAAGGGACTCACGACGGGGCAGGGCAGTTGCCCGGAGGTTTTCCGGTGAGCGTTGTGGTCTCGACGGCTCATGCTCCGTCAGCGTCGTCTGAAGAAACGTCGAGCAAGTCGTCCGTCGAAAGTTTTGACGAGCCACTGACTGGCGATGCGGCGAAGAATTCACAAGCGAAACTGAATCAAAAGCTGCGAGAAGCGAGGCTGGAATTCCTGAACTCGTTGTCGCTTGCTTCGGATCGAGAAGTCTTTGATCGGCTGGTCGATGAGGCGTTAAAGAAGGACGAGCACGATCTCACCGTCCTCGTCGCAAAGCTTCGCAAACTCGACGACGAAAAGTCACGCAAAGAGCGACTCGGCGAAGTTGTCGAGGCGGCCGACGCGGTGCTGGCGCGACTCGACGAGACCGCCATCGCGATGGCTCTGGTCGGACGATCTGCGGCTGATGACAAAGATGCTGGCAACGCTCGGAAGATGGCCGAAAAGAAAAAGGCTTTGCTGATCGACACGCTGTATCGCAAGGGGCGAGCCCTCGGTTACATGGAGTTGCCGGAAGTTCTGGCGCAGCACCCGATCAAGGATCAGAAGGCCCACGACAAGGCGTTTGAAGATGCTTACAAGGCTCTCAGTAAATGGGTTGATCCAACCGGCAGCGATTACTTCCTGCTGCACATTCGGCGGGAAGCTCGTAAACAGAACCTTGGCGAGGCGCTCAAATGGCTCAACAAGTACAGCAGCGGAGCGGCTCCGAACTACTGGTACCTCGAAAAACGCCGGAAGATTTATGACGCTCTCGGCTGGGAACATCTGACCGAAAACGCCTGGCAGAATCGCACATCGCACTTCCCAAACGGCAAGCCATAGGGCAAGCCGTTGAGGCGAGCGGGAAGGGGTTCGCAGAGTCAAACTTCGTGCCGGTACGAGCGTTACTCTGCGAATGCACCTGGCAATTGTGTCCTGTAGAATCCTGAGCGTTCTTTACGCATTCAGAATTCTCGAACCGTCACAAACCGTCCGATTGGTGCCCATGTTTAATCTTCGCTCGATCTTTGTGGCTCTCGGCCTGTGCTCGGTGTCGTTTGCTCAGGCCGCCGATCAGCCGAACATTCTTTACATCGTCGCGGATGATCTCGGCTTCAGCGATCTGGGGTGTTACGGCGGCGAGATCAGGACGCCGGTGCTTGACTCACTGGCGGCTGGCGGTGTTCGGCTGACGCAGTTCTACAACACCGGTCGTTGCTGTCCGTCGCGAGCTGCGATCCTGACTGGCCAGTACCCGCATCGAGTCGGGCTTGGCCACATGACGACAAACGATCTCGGGCAGCCGGGATATCGAGGTGTGGTGTCCGGCGACGCTCTGACGATTGCTCAGGTCCTGCGCGGGGCAGGGTACCGATCATTCATGTCCGGGAAATGGCATCTCGGCACACCCGATCCTACGCGGCACGGGTTTGAAGAATTTTACGGGACACTCGTCAGCGCGAAGCGGTTCTTCGATCAGGATCATCTCGTGCGAACGCCGGAAGGACGGACGGCTCGCCGGTACTCAGACGGAGAGTTTTACGCGACGGACGCTGTGACCGATCACGCTCTTGATTTCCTGAAGCTGGCAAGAGAGACGCCCGACAAGCCCTGGTTTCTATACCTTGCGTATAACGCTCCGCATTTTCCGCTGCACGCGCCGCAGGTCGAGATTGCGAAATACAAAGATCGATATCACGGCGGCTGGGACAAGTTGCGAGCGGAGCGGCTGGTCAGGATGAAGGAACTGGGAGTCGTTCCGGAAGACACTCAGTTGAGCAAACGCTCGCACTGGCGGAACTACGGTGAGACGAAGATCGGAGTGAACCCGGCCTGGGAAACTCTTCCCGAAGATCGCCGACTCGATCTTGCGAGGCGAATGGCGATTTATGCGGCGATGATCGATCGACTTGATCAGCAACTTGGGCGAGTCGTCAAGGACCTGAAATCTGCCGGCGAGTTCGAGAACACATTGATCGTCTTCACGTCCGACAATGGCGCGTGTTTTGAGTGGGATCCGTTCGGCTTTGACATCGTGTCGAGCAATCAGAACATTCTGCACAAAGGCGAGATGCTCGACGAGATGGGTGGGCCGGGAACGTTTCATAGCGTCGGTTCGGGATGGGCGAATTCTTCAAATACTCCGTGGCGGCTCTACAAACATTTCAACCACGAAGGCGGCATCGCTTCGCCGGGGATCGTGCACTGGCCGGGCGGATTAAAAGTACCGGCGGGTTCGATCAATCATTCGCCGGCTCACATTATCGATCTGATGCCCACCGCGGTTTCGGTCGCCGGCGCAAGGCTCGAAGGCAATCTTCCGCTGCCTGGTGAGAATCTGATCGAGCAGATCAACAAAGGCGGCGAAGAGCGGATGCTGTTTTTCGAGCACCAGGGGAACCGGGCTGTTCGACACGGTCGGTGGAAGCTGGTCGCACTGGATGATGAGCCCTGGGAGCTGTACGACTTCAGCGTGGATCGGGTTGAGATGAACGATCTGTCTCAGAAGTATCCGCAACGGGTTAAGAAAATGGCGGCGGCGTGGGACAAATGGGGAGCGGCTAATCAGGTGACGCCGCTGCCCCGCGATCTGAAAGTCGATTACCTGAAGGCGGATTAGCCTGGTACGCACCAGCAGGCTTGTGAGACGGCACCCGTCGGATCAGTCGGATGATTTCTTGCTGCTGGAGCCGCTGTCAGATTTGGACGACTTGTCGCTCGACTTGCTTCCCGACTCGGATTTACTGGAAGACTCGCTGGCCTTTTTGTCGGCGGCGGCGCCCTTGTTGTAGGACGAGCTGCGGTAGTCGGTTTCGTAGAAGCCGGAGCCTTTGAAGATGATGCCAGCGCCGGGGCCGATCATGCGTTTGGCTTTGAGCTTGCCGCACTCGGGGCATTTCCGCAGCGGTTTGGCCGTGATCGACTGAAACTCTTCCCATTGATGTTCGCAGTTGGCGCACTTGTAATCGTAAGTCGGCATCGTTTTGTTCCGGGTACGCGAACGAGGATCTGGTTGGAAAGCACGAGACTGATCGTTCAGTTTGTGCTGCTGGCAGTGCGTATTCTGTCTCGGTCGTATTTTAAGTGGCTTCAGGAGGCGCACAGGCGACGATGACTTTGGTCGGGCGGATCACCCGATCGTGCATGATGTAGCCGCGTTCGAGTTCCTGGAGCACGGTCATCGGCGGATGTTCGCTTGTTGGTACCTGCTGCAAAGCTTCGTGCAGGTTGGGGTCGAAGGTTTCTCCGACAGCGGCGATTGGCTTGGCTGAGTGGTTGCCAAATACCTGGTCGACCTGTGCGACGATCATCTGCAGCCCCTGGATCAGGTCGTCGATCTTGCCGGTTTGCTCTGCGGCCTGAATTGTTCGGGCGACGTTGTCCATTGCCGGCAGCAGATCCCGGATCAGTGGCAGGCTGGAGTAACGTGCGGAAAGCTCTGCCTCCCGCTGGGCTCGCCGCCGGAAATTTTCGAGTTCAGCGATGGATCGCTGAAACTTATCGATGTACTGATCCCGTTCGGCCTGGACGGCTTCCAGTTCTGAGCCCGGCGACTTGCTGTCGGCTGCTGAATCCTGCTGCACGGAGTCGTCGGATTCTGAACCCGCAATTGCTTCGGTGGCTTCTGCCATGGCTTCTGCGGTGACGTCGAGTTCGGCTTCTGAGTTGTTGTTTTCCGCGTTCGAGGCTTCGACGGAATTGGCATCGTTGCTCATCGAATTCCCTCCAATCGTAGGTCAGGTGCTGCCTGACGGGATCATCAGTTGAAGTCTGCATCCGCGCAGACATTGTTGTAAACAGGTCGCTCGTTATTCGGGTTCGTCGGCAGGGACGAACCATTCTTTAAGCTTGTCGAAGAAGGATGAGCGATGCGGGCTGACCGCCGCGTGCTCGAGTTCGGCGAGGTCACGAAGCAGTGCTTCCTGCGCGGCATCGATCTTTTTGGGGACTTCCAGGATCACGTGCAGTTGCAGATCGCCGGCGCGACCGCCACGAGGGTCCGGCATGCCGCCACCTCGGATGCGAATGACTTCGCCCGGTTGCGTGCCGGGGTAGATGTAGTGCTGTGTCTTACCTTCGAGGCAGGGGATTTCAATTTCTGCGCCCAGAACGGCCTGTGTGTACGAGATGGGAACTTCGCAGATCAGGTCCGGCCCGTCTCGATGAAACAGCGGATGTTCGCGAACGCTGATCTCGACGTAGAGGTCGCCTCGCGGGCCACCGAGCGAACCAGCTTCGCCCTCATCAGACAGTCGCAAAGTCATGCCGGTATCAACGCCAGCGGGAACTCTGACATCCAGTTTGACGGACTCGGCGACCTTGCCGGCTCCGCTGCAATCCGAACACTTGTCGCGGATGATCTTGCCCTCGCCCTTGCAGGCAGGGCAGGTCGTCTGAACTCGGAAGAACCCTTGAGACTGCACGACCTGGCCATGGCCGCCGCAGTAATCGCAGGAGTCAGCCGAACTGCCTGGTTTTGCTCCAGAGCCGTCGCAGGTGTTGCAGGTTTCCTTGCGCCGAATCTCGACGGTCTTTTCACAGCCTTTGGCGGCTTCGAGCAGGTCGATTTCCAGACGCGTCTTGAGACTGTCGCCCTGAGTTGGTCGCCGACCGCCGCCGCGCCGCCGCCCGCCGCCCATGCCGAAGCCATCGAACAGGTCGCCGAAGACGTCAAAGATATCGTTAATGTCGTTGAAGCCGCCGCCGCCACCTCGACCGGCAGCACCCTGAACGCCCTGGTGTCCGAACCGGTTGTAGCGAGCGCGTTTCTCGTCGTTGCCAAGAACTTCGTAGGCCTCGGCAGCTTCTTTGAATTTTGTGACGGCTTCTTCATCACCCTGATTCCGGTCGGGGTGATACTTCAACGCCAGCTTCTTGTAGGCTTTCTTGATCTCATCGCCACCGGCGTCGCGAGAGACTCCCAGCACTTCGTAATAGTCGCGTTTGGTCGCCATCATGGTTTCCTGTCTCGAGCGACAGAGCCTTGTGCAGAAGTAATCTCGACAGCCAGCTTGAAAAGCGTGACCTTCTGGAAAACAACCGGCCGCCGACTCGCGTGGCGGGTCAACGGCCGGTTGGAAGAATCAATCGCCAAGCTTCAATTGCTCAGCAAATGTAGCCTTCGACTAGCGAACGGAACCTTCGACCCGAGCTTTTTTGCCCTTGCCGTCGAGTTCGTCTGTTCGCGTGACACAGACAGAAGTTGTCAGCATCAGAGCGGCGATCGACGCCGCATTTTTCAAAGCACTGGTCACGACCTTAGCCGGGTCGATGATTCCTGCTTTGAACATGTCAACGTACTCGCCAGTGTTGGCGTTGTAGCCGACGTTGGTTTTCTGCTGCTTGACTTCGTCCGCGATGACAGAGCCGTCTTCGCCGCAGTTAGTGGCGATCTGTCGAATCGGGCCTTCGAGGGCTCGTGCGACAATCTGAACGCCGATCAGCTCGTCGTCTTTGGCTTTGACGGCGTTTACGGCTTCGATTGCTCGAAGCAGAGCGACACCACCGCCAGGCAGAATGCCTTCTTCGACAGAAGCTCGCGTTGCGTGCAGCGCGTCTTCCATGCGAGCTTTGGTCTGCTTCATTTCCGCTTCGGTGGCTGCACCGACTGAAATGATGGCAACTCCACC
>JADHNX010000154.1 GCA_016779365.1 Planctomycetaceae bacterium | reverse complement strand
CAGCTCGCTGACCTTCCATCGAAGCGGAGCCAACACCACCGATAAGATGCGACGAGCGTACGTGACCCAGTATTCTCCCGAACTGATTTACGCAAAGGACTCGGACGAGTTGATGCATCTGGGAGTGCCTTTCCTGGACAGTGGCCAAAAACTAAGAAGCAATTAAGTTCCGTGTGCCACTGGGCTCCGCCAGTGCGATACCCAATGCAAGACGACATGCCATCCTGTCACTGGCAAAGCCGGTGGCACACAAATTCACGAAACAGAGACCCATTTATGTCGCACTTGAACAGCGCAATCGATCGACGTGAATTTCTTGCCGCGTCGGCGGTAACTGCTGCGTCGCTCGCAACACCGAACCTCGCACTTGCCGCGCCACAGCTCAAACCAAAATACATCCTCGGTTCGTGCATGTACGGTTACACGGGCGTCGACGAAATCCTTCCGGAAGTTGCAAAGGTCGGAGCAACCGCTCTCGACATCTGGCCGAAAGTGCATGGCAATCAGCGAGAGCAACTCGACGAAATGGGCGAGGAGAAATTCGCCGCCCTGCTCAAACAACACAACGTCACGCTGGGCTGCATTACTCAGTACAAGCTTGGGCCGTTTGGACTACGGGACGAAATGAGGCTGGCAAAACGGCTCGGTTGCAAGACCATCGTCTGCGGCGGTTCTGGCCCCAAAGATCTGAAGGGTAAAGAACTCAAAGCCGCCGTCGGTGCGTTCATCGAAAAGCTGAAGCCTCATCTGGCGGTGGCCGAAGAAACCGGTGTCACGATCGCCATCGAAAATCACGGCAACAACCTGATCGACTCGCCAGACTCGTTGAAGTGGCTGGCTGAACTGCGAACCTCGGACAACCTCGGCATCGCCTTCGCTCCTTACCACCTTGAGCAGGACGAGAAACTTCAGTCGGATCTCATCCGAACACTCGGCAGCAGCATCGCGATGTTCTACGCGTGGCAGCACGGCATGGGCTGCCATGTCAAACTTCCGAAGGAGCAGGAACTTCTGCAGATGCCCGGCCGAGGCGATCTGAACTTCGTGCCGCTCTTCGCCGCTTTGCAGGACATTGGGTACGAAGGCTGGACAGAGATTTTCATGCACCCTGTCCCGCGCGGAATTCCGATCCTCGAAACCACCGCCAAAGTCACGACCGAGATCAACCGGTCTCGCGAATACATCACGAAGTGCCTCAACACCATTTGATCACCCACTCCCTCTGAAAAGGCAATCCAATGCCCAGTAACAAAGTTCTCATCATCGTCGGCGACGCGACGGAAACACTCGACACGATGTATCCGTACTACCGGCTGATCGAAGCCGGCTTCCAGCCGGTCGTGGCCGCTCCCGAAAAACGCAAGTACCAGATGGTGCTCCACGAAGTGAAGCCAGGCTGGACGATCACTAAAGAGTGGGAAGGCTACACGATCGACGCCGACATCGCCTTCGCCGATATCAAGGAAGAAGAATACGCTGGCATCTTCTTCTCCGGCGGGCGAGCTCCCGAATATATCCGGTACGACGAAGACCTGATGCGAGTCACAAAATACTTCTTCGCCGAGAACAAGCCCGTCGCCAGCGTCTGCCACGGCGTCGAAATCCCCGCCGCTGCGGACTGTGTCCAAGGTCGCAGAATGGCGACGGTTCCCAAGTGCAAGTTCGATCTGGAAATCTGCGGCGGCACGTTCGTCAATGAAGCCTGCGTCATCGACGGCAACATGGTCAGCGGTCGAACGTTCCACGACAACGGACAGTACATCGGTCCGTGGATCAAAATGCTCGAAGAAGCTCGCGACGCGGCAAGCTGAACCGCTCAGAATCAGGGATCAGCCTGACGCCTTGTCTATCGGGGCAAGGAGTTAAGCAGAAATCGTTTGGCGACTTCATCCATTGCAGACTCGCCGACAATTTCGGAGTGTTCGCGATTGCCGGTCCAGCGGTCGGATTCTTCTTCGTGAATGATGCGAATGTCGTCGCGCAGGTTTGCCTCGTGAGCGACGGCACGGGCGACTCCCAGCTGAAAACGGTCTTCGGGATAAATCGGTGTGCCCGTTGCGGCAAGCGACCAAAGGTCGATCCTCAGCCACGACCAGCCGTCGTTGAACGGTCGAGGCTCGACAAACTGCTGAAGCGATTCGGGAAGCTGCTCGACAGAGTCTTCTCGAACCTGCATCAGAACACGCGCCGGCGAAGACGCATAGACCGCCCACGCTGGCCAGGTATCGCAACAGCCGACTGATCGCAGAGCAGGCAACAGGACGGCGCCTGCGAGAAGAGCCACTGACAGACGGAACTGCGTGCCACTGCCAGCTTGCCCGGCAGTCCTTTTCAAACAGTTCTCACTGCCGGGTAAGCCAGTAGAAGCCCCCGCCGCCACCGCGTCGTGAAATGTTCGAAGCAGGACGATGTTCTGCACGATGAAAAATCCATTCCAAAGCAGAACGCCCGCTCGGTGGTTCAATCCCCACGGGCCGACAGCAACAATCAGGAGCAGGTGCATTGCCAGGCTGCACCACAGTGCAAAACTTCGACTCCTTCGGAACAGCATTGCGACTCCCACGAGCAGTTCACCAGCCGGCAGGAATGAAGCGGCTACCTGCCAGGTTCGATCCGTCCAGAACCGCGTTGAAATTCCAACAGCATCGCAGATGGCTCCGACGAATTTAGGGCCGTGAGTCTGCAGGAAACTCGCATCGATTTTTGACCACGCAGACCAGATATAGACCGATGAGGTGAGCCACAAGATGGAGGTTCGAGCAAATGTCTGGTCCTGCGCACTTTCGAGCGTTTTATCACGTCCTGCTTCCTCGACTGTAAGCTCCGACTTCGAAAACTTGAGCCACAGCAGCGGCGCGAGAATCAGAAAATGGTACATCCACGGTTGCAGGCAATGCTGATTCAACAGAATGAGGCAAATTGCCATCACGACAAACAGCAGATCGCACCCTTGCTCGATGCGAAGGCTCCGCACGAACGCGCCGCCACGAAGGCACCGCTCTGCCGCCAGAAAAGCGTCGACGAGCAAAACCGCAACAAGCAAGCCGCTCAGGACAGGATCAACCATCCTCGGCACGGCTGACAGAAATTTGAAAAAAGGGACTGCGGGAATATCAGACGCAGCAAACCAGAGTCGCCAGGTGCAGGCAATCAGAATGAGTGCCGACACATCTCGCAGAAGACGCAGTTGATTCCGCATGAGTAACAAACTCGATCTATAGTTCAGGCGGCCGGCCAGACGTTCGCTTTGTGGCGTTCCGACCAGGCCGATTCTCAGGGTTATTCCAGCCGCCCGAATTCGAATCAGCAGGCAGCTCACTCTCGCGAAGAAAGCGGCGATCTTCCACGCCGAGTGCTCTGATGTCAGCCCCAGCCATCGAAATCGACAATCTGGTCGTGCGATTTGGTCGCTTCACGGCAGTCAACGACCTCTCACTGACCATCAACGAACGAGAACTCTTCGGCTTTCTCGGCCCCAACGGCGCCGGAAAAACGACGACGATCAAAGTTCTGATCGGCAGCCAGCGTCCAACTTCGGGAACGATTCGAGTCGCTGGATTTCAGATTCCCGCCGAATTCGACCAGGTCAAACAACAGTTTGGCTACGTGCCGGACACAGAAAACCACATCGAAGAATTCACCGGTCGCGAGAACCTGGAACTCTTTGCTCGGCTTTACGACATGCCTCTTTCAACCGTCGACGAGTCACTCGCTCGGCTGGAATTGTCCGAAGCTGCCGACGTCGTTGTCAGTGCCTATTCCAAAGGAATGCGTCGCAAGCTGTTGATCGCACGAGAAATCATGCACCGACCGAAGATTCTCTATTTCGACGAGCCAACTGCGAACCTCGACGCGCACTCGACCGAGCTGGTGCGTGAACTGTTGCGAGATCTGGCCTCCCAGGGCACGACCATTTTCCTAACAACGCACAACATGGAAGAGGTCGAGCAAATCTGCGACCGCGTCGCGATTCTGTGCCGAGGCGAACTTGTCGACTGCGACACTCCGACCAATTTCGTGACGCGTCACGCGGTGCGGATCGTGAAAGCTCAGTTCGAACGGGAAGGCAATGTCATTCGAGAATCGCTCGACCTGGACCTCGCCGACCAACGTGAACGACTGGCCGAAATCATCCGCCACGAAAAGTGCGTCCGGGTTCACTCGCAGGAGTTCGACTTTCAGGACGTCTTTCTCAAGATCACGGGGCAGGCCTACACATGATCCGCTCCGCCATGATCAGAATTCTGCTGGACCGCGAGTTTCGGCGACTCAGAAAGAACCCGTCAGCGATCATGCTGATCGGCCTGCTTTCAGCGGTTGCTTTATTGATGGCAACCAGCCGCCCGGTTTCAAACAAAGGCGACCAACCCGGACCAAACGGAGCGTCACAATCCGCCGTCAACGTCTGGCTGATTTACGACCAGCGATCTCAATGGCTTGACCATCTTTCCGAAAATTTGCCGGACACGCCAACAATTCGCATCGTCCATCGTGACCGCGTCCCCATCGAAAACGGGACATGGAAACTGCCGCCTCAGGATGCCGCCGTGGAAGTAGTCTACGGCGACAAATTCACCACTGACCGGGGTTTCGCTCTTGGCAAGGTCGTCCTTATTGGCAGATATCCAGGTAAGAATGCAGAAACGCTCGCGCCGTTCTGGAACTGGTTCTGGCCGGCGCTCTCCGAATATCACACCGGCGGGCTCCGGTTCGAACAGTCTTCAGAACCACTGAACCCAGACGCTGCCCACACACCGACCTCGCTGGAAAACACCTCCGTCGCCGATCTCGTTACGAACGAACTCATCGCCACGATGCTGCTGCTCATCGTCATCTTCTTTGCGTGCTGCCACCTGCTGGTTTCATTCACCGCTCAGGACCGCGAACGAGGAACGCTTTCTGCGATCGTGCTCAGCCCGGCCAACACTTCAGAAATTCTTCTATCGAAGTTTCTGTTCCACCTGCTGATTTCGTTCGGCGGCTGTTTGACGATCGTCGCGATCCTCAAACCAATCGTCCTGACTCAGCCGGTGCTCTGGCTGGTAATTCTGCTTTCGAGTATCGGATTGATGTGCGTCGGAACGTGCATCGCGACGCTGGCGAAAACCCAGGCTTCGGCTGCACTGCTCGCCCTGTGCTACATGCTGGGCGGAACGGTGCTGTTTTATTTGTCGACGAAGTTCACGGCGTTTTATTTCATCAAACAGCTCGCGTTCGAGAATTACACGTTTCCGCTGCTCTTCTCGACGATGAAACGACCGGTCAGCGTATTTCAAGCTCCGGGCCTGGGCACGATGTTTGTGCTGGTGGGAGCGTGGGTCGGCATCGCCCGATCATGCTTCTACCGTTACGGCTGGCGGTAGCGTTTCGTCACTCTGCGAATTCCAGAAAGACAACTCGCCGCAGACGCGAAGTTCTCGCAGAGGAACAGGAGAGCCAAACGATTCTCCACGACCTCTGCGTTTTCGCCTCTCCGTCCTCTGCGATTTAACTTTTCAAGCAGCCAGACTACGGTTTCTCGCTGTTGTCGCAGGTGCAGACGATCTCTCCGCAACCGGGACAGCCGGTGCCGTACTTCTTCAGAAACGCCGCCTGAAGATCGACTCCCGCCACATTGGCAATCGTCGCCAGCCAGGCCAGCACGTCAGCAAACTCGAATGCCAGCGCTTCGGTCGCCGGTCCGCCTTCGTTCTCTCGCAGCGCAGAAGACAACTCGCCAACCTCTTCCATTAGCCACATGAACGTGCCAGGAATTCCGCGGGCTTCGTCTTTGTCGCCGTACATTTCCCGGATCAAGGTCTGCATCTGCGCGAGACTCAATTCCTGCTGTGGTTCGTCTGGGTTGCTCACTCGAAGTGCTCCTCGGGCAGAATTTCTGGCGTTGTTTCGTTCGAATCAGTGCGAATGTGGAGGCTAACGACTTGCTCCAGTTTCTGGAACACGTGCGTTGTGTTGCGATTTTCGATCTGAGTTCACTACGCTCGCGATCTTCCAATGGAGACACACCTCGAATCACCTGAGCATGACCACAGGAGCACGCCCAAATGTCAGAACAAACGCCCCAGAAGCCAATCAGCGAGACACAATCATCTCACAGCTTCGGACGTCGGACGTTTCTCAACGCCGCCGCAGGAGTTGCCGCCAGTGCCGTCGCATCCTTATCCGGATCTGCCTCAGCTCGAGACTACGGCCCGAATGCTCAGCCCGCCGGCTATCCGGATCCGGACATTGTCGTCCTTGACGACCGGTTCAAGAAGTACGCCCTGGGCAACACGCCAATCCAGCGGCTCTTTCACAGCCAGGAAATGTTGTGGGCAGAAGGCCCGGCGTGGAACGGCTCGGGCAAGTACCTTGTCTGGAGCGACATCCCCAACAACGTGCAGTACCGCTGGCTCGAAGAAGACGGCCACGTCAGCAAGTTTCGACACCCCTCGAACAACAGCAACGGCAACACGTTCGACTTCCAGGGTCGGCAGATTTCGTTCGAGCATGGCACGCGCCGAGTCGCTCGTTACGAATACGATGGTACGATCACCGTGCTCGCCGACAACTACGAAGGAAAGCGTCTGAACGCTCCGAATGACGGAGCGGTCCACCCGAACGGCGACATCTGGTTTACCGATCCTGGCTACGGCAGCCTGATGAACTACGAAGGCCACCGAGCCCCGAAAGACGCCGACTGGCCTCGCCCTTACATCAAGGAAGCGATTTACCGGATCGATGCCAAATCCGGAAAAGTTCACAAAGTTGCTGACGACATCTTCAAGCCGAACGGACTTTGTTTTTCACCTGACTACACGAAGCTCTACGCCGCCGACACGGGCTCGTCTCATTACCCGGAAGCGACGAAGAACATCCGAATGTGGGATATCGTCGAAGAGAAAACGCTCAAGAACGGTCGCCAATTCGCCTCGATGGAAATGGAACTGAACGGCAAAGTCGTCGCCGGCCAGGCAGACGGAATCCGATGCGACGAGGACGGCAACATCTGGTCCAGCGCCGGTTGGGTCGGAGAAGGCTACGACGGCTGCCACATTTTCGCAGCCGAAGACGGAGCCAGAATCGGCCAGATTCGCCTGCCGGAAATCTGCTCGAACGTCTGCTTCGGCGGCACAAAACGAAACCGCCTCTTCATGACCGGCAGCCAGTCACTTTACGCGGTCTACACCGAAACCAAGGGTGCCCACATCACTTAATTTCGGTCAAACGGCAGTTCAGAAATTAAAGAACGCAGAGTTCGCTGAGGACTCGCAGAGAAAACGGAGACGTCTCCTGTTTCTCTGCGTCTTTTTCCTCAGCGGCCTCTGCGTTCAATTTTTCACGAATGCCAAATCGGACGGCTATCACTTCTTCAGAACGAGTAACTCGACTTTGCGAAACTCACACGGATGGCTTTCTGATTGAAGCGAAATCGTGCCGCCGCTGAGCATCACTCCGCCGTTCGCCTTGATCAGTTTTTTGCCAACCTCTTCTGAGTCGTCCAGCTGAGGCTGGTTGAATTCCAGAACGACGACACCTTCATAGAAGACTCGCATGACCTCGTTGCCTCGTACTTCGACTTCGCAGGTCACCCACTGGTCGCCGTGGTAAGTCTTTGACTTTGACTTCGTGCAGTGTCGTTTGACAAGTTTGTCGTCCATGACGACGTGCGTGTATGGCGTGCAGAGGTTTCCGGTCGTTCGATTGTCCTTGCCATTACCGCCGAGAAGCTGAATTTCAATAGACGCTGGAAAGTCCTGATCAAGAGCCATTGTTTCAGGCTTTTGACCGTGCAGCATCAGGCCGCTGTTGCGAAACGCCCACCCAGGTCCGCCGTTGGCCTGTTCGCCGACAAAGCGATATTCGACTCGCAGTCGGTAGTGCGAGAACGAATCTTTGTAAAACAGGTGCCCGAATCGTTCGCCGAATTCATCGTACGCGTCGTAGCCGACTTTCATCACTCCATCTTCGACGCGGAACGTGTCACCGAAGTTTTCGCCGGCTTTGTGATGTCTGACCTTCGGAATCCACCCGTCCAGGTTTTTGCCGTTGAACAACTGAATCCACTCATCGGACTTCGCGTCTTCGGCCATCGAAATCGTCGAGGCAAGCATCATCGAAAAAGCCAACAACAAAACTCGTGATACGTTCATGACTGCCTTCTTGAAGATTGAATGAGACATCAGCGGACTACCACTTTCGGTTCCACGATTCAGCGGAACCATACACGCTGGTTAAAAGCAGAGCGAACAACAGACCGGAAGCAAACCCGCCAATGTGTGCTCCGTACGCGACTCCCGCCGCCGTTTCAGTCGCCACTGAGTAAATGTCGAAGCCGATCCCGATCAAAGCAAAAAGCACCAGTTGGCCTGGCGGAATCGGATGAGCCAGCGGAAACACGTCCGGCCACGGCAACGTCCACCGTAATGCCAACCCAAAATAAACACCCTCCAGGCCAGCGACGCTGCCGGAGGCTCCGATGATTGGGATCGTCGAACTCGGGTCCATGTAAATCTGAGTCAGGTTTCCGGCGGCTCCGCACAGGAGACACAGAGCCAACGCCCACCAGTTACCAAGCAGCCGAGAAACCAGCGACCCAAACGCCCACAGAAAAACCATGTTGCCGACGATGTGACCCGGTCCGCCGTGCAGAAAGATGGGCGTAAAGAGTCGCGCCATCGCTGAGAGCAGTTCCGCAGTAAGACCGTTGGTAGAGAAAGAAGCCAACCCGTTTCGAAACTCAAGCGGCACGGCGCCGAAGCCCGAAGAGAGCCGAAGGTTGAAAATATCCTGAATCAGAAAAATCACGCCACAGGCCACCATCACCGCCACGATTGGGCAGTGGGGTACCAGGCGAAGCTGATTGAGGAAACTCTTCATGCGGGAACTCTGTTTCAAGCAGGTCGCGTCAGCAAATCTCAGAATCCAGTGAACCGATTTCCGACCTGCCGGTCCGTTCTCCAATCAGCAAGCATCAGTCGACAACTTCTTCGATTGACTCAAGAGCGTTCTGAGCGGCGTTCTGTTCAGCCTCTTTCTTACTCGGCCCCCAGGCTGCCGGAAACATTTGCGAACCGATGGCGGCAGCGATCTGAAAACACTTGGCGTGATCGGGGCCTTTTTCGTCGAGCATTTTATAAGCTGGGGTT
>JADHNX010000153.1 GCA_016779365.1 Planctomycetaceae bacterium | reverse complement strand
CTGAGCCGTAAAGAAGCTAAGAAACGAGGGCGTCTCAGTATCTTCGTCTGCGTCTTCGCGCCTTTGCACGCCCCTTCCCCACTTGCGGTCGCCAGGTTCCTTGCTCAGCAACGTTGCAGAACGAACTCACCATACGGACGGGTTAACCGTCACAGACTGACCAGTTTCAAGGGGAAATCCCTCCGGAAGTTGCGCCTGTTGCCTCCCCGCAACCTATTTTGAAGCGTCGGTCAAACAACAGGTGAAGCGTCAGTTGCTTTCGTGCAACCAGGGGAACGGCACGGTGTCGAGCGAGTTATTAAACATTGACGAGGTTATCAGCGACCTTCGCGAAACGGCTTCGGCAGGTGCATCGTCGAACGGCGTTGCAGCAACGAATTCCGGAATCGGTCACGGCGAACCGGCTGTCGGTAATCAACCATCGGCATTCGCTGCTCCCGCTGTTCCGAAGCCGCGAGGATTTCAGGCGGACTTTGCGACGCAGGCACCCTGGCCACCGGGTGGCGCAGCAGGGCCTGGCCTCAGTCCTCCCAAACCAATGCCCAAACGACCTCAAGGTCGTTTTCTGGTCGGAGCCATTTTCTCGACCGTCGTGGGAACGATCGTCCTGATGGTCTGGGATTCTTTTCTGGGAGTTGCCGCCTACGGCACCGTGACCGGCGACACTCTGCGAGTCACAGCTCCGTGGGCCGGTTTTGTCCAGGAACTGAAAGTCGAAGAAGGCCAGAGTGTCAAAAAGGGCCAGCACCTGGCCACGCTGCACAGCCTCGATCTGGAACGGCAACTCGCTCAACTTGACGATGAACTGCGAGTCGAACGTGCTCGACTTGACGGCGAAAAAGCCCGGTTGCGATGGGATTCCCAAAGTCACGCCGCCGAGTACTTCGAACTGTGGGGTTCCTTGCTGAAGAACAAGGAAGACCTGAGTCGCCTTCGCAACGATCTGGAACGTGCTCAGAGTGTTCGCGACAAGTCGATCATTCCCCAGCAGGAAATGGACCGGCTTATCTTTGCAGAAGCTGGCCAGCGTGAGATGGTCGAGAAAATGTCGCAGGCTCTGGAAGAACTGCGACACCGCGTCGAAGAGAAGCCATCAGATGAGCAGACGGCATCGGACGACGGAAGAAGTCTCGAACAACTGCGGCCAATTCTGGCACGCATCGACGCATTGGAAGCATCACGATCGCGGCTGCTGGAGAATCTGGAAGAAGGCCGGCTGTTAGCACCTGTCGACGGCGTCGTTGTTCGTTGCGACCAGGCTGCCGGACAAAGTCTGGGACAACTCGAAACGGTAATCGAACTGGTCGATTCAGATTCGCTGATGGCAACTTTGTACGTTCAGCAAAACGATTCGCACTCGCTGACTCCGGGAACGCGAGTCACCGTGACCGTGGAACCGCTCTCGCAGCCGGTCGCCTGCCGAGTCGTCAGTTCGCGAGAACGATTCGAGTCGGCGCCGGAATCCATTGAACGCTACTACCGCAAAGGCGAACCACTTCTGCCCGTCGTTCTTCAGCCGGAAATTGGTGCGAGGGATCGAGGCATCATGCGCCACGGGGCGATCGTACGATTCGGCTGGTTCTCGTCGTTGCAGGTAGAGCGTCCGGAAGACGTTCGAATCGCAGCCTTCGAAAACTGATGGCGAGATGCGGAATGGAGCAAGCGGGCGAGCTGAGAATGGGATGCTTTTTGATATCAGATGCGTCGGTGTGTGACGTGTCGTAAGTTTCGATCGTTGCCAGAAGGGGAACGGGCAATGACGACTGTTGACTCAAAGTCAGTCGTGAGTGACGCAGCACAGCGTGATGCCTTCGGGCCAGTGGCATCACAGGCAAAGGCCGACGGTGCGAGTATCGAACATGGCCGGTCCAAATGTTCGGTGCCGCTGTCGGTCTTTGCGTTGACAAGCGACGGGCATCTCGCCTCACGAAAACCGGTTGCCGCCGTCGCAACTTCGTGTGCAGAAGGTTCAGCGAGCCTCTCACTTGGCTGGGACGCGATGCCGGCTTATCCGTCGCTCGTTCTTGGCGTGCCGACACTTGATGGCCGAACATTGTTCGCCGGATGCGTGTTGACTTCGCACGAAGTTCGCGACGACGGAATCCACTGTGAGATTAATCGCGGCGGAATCGGGGAAATAATCCTCACAGAAGAAGCCAGAATCCCAACGCTTAACACTGAGTTCTTCCAGTATCGACTGCCCTGTGACGACTCGGTCTACGACAGCTGGCTTCGTGCAGGAATTCTGAAACGAACCGTGCTCGATCGCGTTCTGGTTTGTGGTAAGTGCCGGTCGGTGGCAACGTTCAGATTCGCCTGTCGGCAATGCGGTTCCGGACGCGTCGCCCAGAAGATGCTGGCTCACCATTTCGCGTGCGCGTTCGTCGCTCCGGCCAGTGAGTTTGAAACGGCGGAGACGCTCAAGTGTCCCAACTGCCGAACGAAGCACCTGGTGGCGGGCACGGACTTTGAATACATGCCGGGTGACAACGAGTGTGATGTTTGTGGCTGGTCCGACCGCGAGCTGGAACAGACCGGGCATTGTTTGAATTGTGATTCTCGATTCGCGGCTCACAAAGCCGTTGAGCAGGAACTGGTCGGGTACCATGTTGAACGGCTGGCATCTTTGGCTGACATCGCTGACCTGGGACGAAGTCGCGTTACTGCTGCTGGGCATGTCCCTGCTTGACGGCCCACGGTATTGCGTCGCGACAGTGATCACCTGCCTCTACGACTGGGTGTGCGGAATCAAACGGACCATTTCTTCAGGACTGCCTGAATTAGAATTCTCGCATTGTCCGTCGGTCTGCGCGATGGTCGTTGGCTTGAACGAAGGCTCGGGACTTGGCGCAACGATCGAGTCGATCATCGGTACCTATCCGCGTCTTGAAATCGTTGTCGTCGACGATGGTTCCGACGACGACATGGCTCAGGTCGGCAGAGCTTACGCCAGCAAGTACCCCGGCATCGTAAGATGCCTTTCCCGACCGTGGCGAGGCGGCAAGTCGTCAGCGCTGAATATCGCAGTGGCACACACAACTGCGGACGTTGTCATCTGCGTCGACGCAGACTCGCACCTGTCCCAGGACGCCATCTGGGAAATCGTCCAGCCATTTCGCGATGAAAATGTCGGAGTCGTCTCGGCAACGGTGTCTGTTCGAAACTGCTTTACGAACTTCGTCACCTGGTTTCAGGGCCTTGAGTATTTACAGTCAATCTTCGTGGGCCGTCTGGTCGCCGCAAGGTTGAACGTCCTGCCGATTGCTTCCGGAGCGCTGGCTGGTTTTCGTCGAGAACTCCTGGTTCGACTCGGAGGCTGGGATGTCGGGCCCGGCGAGGATCTCGACATGACGGTCCGAATTCGGCGACTCGGTTATCGAGTCACGTTTGCTCAATACGCGTTCTGTCATACCGAAGCACCGACGACCTGGAAGGCACTTCTTAAACAGCGTCGACGCTGGGAAGGCGACGGTCCGGTCCGTCACTTCGCTCGAAAACACATCGACATGGCCAAGCCGTGGCACAGCGATTTCAAGCTGTCGAACATGCTGATGTTTCTCGACGGGCTGACATTCAACCTGCTCTGTGGCTACGGCATGGTGATCTGGTCGGTGATGGTGCTGCTGCATCCGGACCTGAGGCCGGAGCCGTACGCATGGATGACTTTCTACATGATCAGTGTTATTGCGGAGGTCATCGCGCTCGGGCCGCTGATGTACTACAGCCGGCGACGAAAACACGACGCCATCGTTGCATTGGCCTTCCCGCTGATGCCCGCGTATCGAATGCTGCTGCTGGGCGTTAGGATTTTCTCGAACACCGCCGAGATCCTCTGGCGGAAGTCGTTCACCGAACCACACGTTCCGCCACACGTTCGAGCGGTCACCTGGCGGTGGTAGCAAGCCTTTTGAAAACGCCACACTGGCCAATTGAAAAACCTCGCCGAGACAGGAAAGTCCCGGCGAGGTTTTGATTCAATCTTCGGATCAGCCGAAAACCAGATCAGGCAGCTTTCGCTACCTTCTCTTCACGATTCATCAGCCACAGCAGAACCGGACTGGCAACGTAGATCGAGCTGTAAGTTCCGACGAGCACCCCGACGAGCAGGCAGAAGGCAAAGCCGTGAATGCCTTCGCCGCCGAATATGTAAAGAATCGCGACGACGAAGAACGTGGTCAGCGACGTCAGCAATGTTCGGGACAGAGTCTGGTTCAGACTCGTGTTGATCATTTCCGGAGTCAGGTTCGGATTCTTACCTCGGACTTCTCGAATTCGGTCGAACACGACGATCGTGTCGTTCAACGAGTAACCCACGATTGTCAGGAACGCCGCAATCATCGGCAGGTTGATTTTGAAATCGTACAGACCAAGCAGCGATCCGAATGCTCCGCCGCTGGCAAGAGATGCCAGAGCCACGATTCCCAACACAACAAGCACGTCATGTACCAGGGCCGCGACAGCAGCGATGCCAAACGTCACTCGATGGAAGCGGAACGCCACGTAAATAATGATCGCTCCCAGACTGATCAGCATGGCGACGATCGCCTGATTCTGCATCTCCCCACCGACGGACTTGGCAAAGTTGCTGACCTCTTCAAACAGCGGCGAGTTGTTCATCTCATCCTGCATCGCAGCCAGAGCCGTCGCCAGGTCTTCCTTCTTCAGTTCTTTCGAAGCTTCCAGCTTCACGGTGCTGAACTTCTTAACCTGACCTTCTTCCGCATCAATACCGCTGCCAGAAATCCCAGTCACCCGGAACAGGTCGCCAGGGCTGCCGTATGTGCTTCCGCTCAATTCTTTGATCGCGTCTTCAAGATTCCTTGACGCCGTGTTGATCGTGATTTCGTCGCTGAAGGTCAGTGTTGTTTCCACGCCACCCGCGAATGCTGACGATTCAGGATCCACCTGCTCCCCTTCGGCTGGTTCAGCAGCTGCGGCGATTTCGACCAGTTCGGTACTCTCGACCGAAACAGTTCTCAGCCCCATGTCACCGAGCGATTTTGCAACCCCCGCTTCGACTTCCTTCGATTTCTCGACGGTCGTCCGGAGTCGCCATCGTCGACCGGAATCTGATTCCTGTGTTTCCCCTTCGAGGGTCAAGCGTTCGACCGTGATGCTGGCGTCAAACTCGGATTCCAGATTACTGCGGAAGTCAGCCAACTTGTGTGCTTCTTCGAATTCGAACGTGACCATAGTTCCGCCACGGAAATCAATGTCGAGGTTGTCTTCGCCACGAGAAACAAAGCCAGCCATTCCAGCACAGATGACGAACAACGATGAGAAGATCGCCAGTTTCTGCTTCCCGATGAAATCGAGACTTGGCGACTTGACGATCGACAGCATCGGCAGCTTCTTGAGAAAGCGTTTCTGCTCAAGAATTTCGAAAACCAGCCGACCAAAATACAGAGCCGAGAACATGCTCATCACGATGCCGATGAAGAGTGTCACCGCGAAACCTTTGACCTGGTCGGTCCCGATCATGAACAGAACGATGGCGACGATCAGGGTGGTCAGGTTGGAGTCGATAATGGCCGTGAAAGCTTTATCGAATCCATTGTGAATCGCCATGCGGATACTGGCGCCGCGAGCCAGTTCCTCGCGGATTCTCTCGAAAATCAGAACGTTGGCGTCAACCGCCATCCCGATTGTCAGGACGAGTCCCGCCAGACCAGGCAACGTAAAGGTGCCCTGCACGAAAATCATCGTGCCCATGATCAGAAGAATGTTCAGTAGCAGGCAAAGCACGGCGATCAGACCGGCCTTCAGATAGTAGATCGCCATGAAGCCAATCACGACCGCACAGGAAAGCTCGATCGCGAAGATACCTTTGTTGCGAATGTCGACACCCAGCAGCGGGCTGATTGTGAATTCGCTGATCGGATCCGGGACAATCGGAACATCCAGAGCCCCCGCGTTCAGAACGCTGGTCAGCGAGCGAATTTCTTCACGAGTAAAGTTGCCGGAAATCTGGCCGCGAGCACCGATTGCTTCGTTGAGGCTCGGAGCTGACTGAATCTTGTCGTCCAGCAAAACGGCCAGTCGATAACGCTTACCGTCCTTCAGAGGCTTGTGGTCAGACGTCAAATCAAGAAACCGGTTGGCTCCCGTCTGATCGAAGCTGAAGGCAACGACCAATTGGCCGCTCTGATCCATCTGCTCGTTGGCTCGAACAAGGAACTTACCGGTGACTTCTTTTTCTTCAGGGCTGACCACAACCAGCACCTGCTCGATTTCCGCATCGGCTTTGCCTTTACGCATTCGATGAACGGAAGGAAGCAGCTCCCCGCCGCCACGACCGACTTCCTCGCCTTCGGCGATGTCGACCCAGCGAGCGACCGTCCGACCGTTCTCAACGACAGGATTTACTTCAGTTGAAAGTGCATTCGCCAGTTTGATCAGCGAACGATGCTCGGCATTGTTCGGAGTCGCCAGAATTTCGAACTGGAGAGATCCCAGTCGAGTGATCCGGTCTTTCATCTCGTCGACATAAGCCTGGTCTGCCCCCGGAATGATGATTTCGATCCGGTCCGAACCGACTCGGCGAACGGTCACTTCTTCCGTACCTGACGGATTCACGCGGCGAGCGATGGCGCCAACCATGTTGTCGATCGAGCGATCAACGTCTTTGCCGGATTCCGTCGCGGCATTCATGTCGACCTGGTAGACGAGGTTCGTTCCCCCGGCGAGGTCAATCCCCAGTCGGAAGCAGTCGCCCAGCGACTTACCCTGAGCGAGCTGGTAGCTCATTGGCACAACGGCAATGGCCACACAGAACAGCACCGTGCCGATCCGGCTGCTGAAATCTTTCAGCCGAAGAGCCTTGGCAATCACCGAACCAAGGATGTACGGGAGGAACATGACCGCAAAGATCAGCCAGAAAATTATCCAGCCATTTGTGCCGGCCGGAGCGTCAGCAGCCTTCACTGCTGCATCCGCAGCCTTTTCTTGTGCAAGAAGCAGAAACATCGATCGGAATCCTTATCGACAATGAGGGTAACCATCAGGAGCGTCGCCAGACGCCGCAGTGACCTTATTCACTGAGAAGCGAACAGGTACGGCAGGATGGCATCAGGATTTGGCCGCGTCGTCCTTTTCGTCGGTCAATACTGAACTGATGGAGCTGCGTCGGAATTTAATACGAGTTGAATCATCGACCTTCAGTGTGACTTCCTTACCATCGGTTGAGACTTGCGCCACCGTTCCGATGATGCCTCCCGCCGTCACGACACGGTCGTTCTTTTTCAGGCCGTCAAGCATTGCTTTGCGTTTTCTCTCCTCAGCAGCGCGAGGGCGAAGCAGCATGAAATAATAGAAAACCGCGATCATGATCATCGGCGGCAGCAGCCCGCCCCACGGGCTTTGCGGAGCCTTAGGGTCAGCAACGGTCTCTTCCGCCAGCAGGAAAGTGAAGGTTAGCCAGGAATGCATCGACGTCGTTTTCTCAATGGGTCAATGCGAGCAGTCAATTTGGATGCCCATCAACGGACAATCCGCACAGAATTCCGCTCGCAACTGACAGGGGTGGCAGGCATCTCGCTGGAAAAATGTTCGAATCGGAATTCGAACGAGTCCGGAAGAGCGATCTTCAGAGAGACAAAAACTCTGCTCTGAAAACGACTTACCGCCAGACCTGCCGAAAAGAAGGGCGGTATCTTAGGAAGACGCATTCCACCGGGCAAGTTGAACGGATCGAAACTCAGCCCCTCGATCCTCACGAATCGCCTGCCGCATGTCTCGCATTAACTTCTGGTAAAACGCGATGTTATGCCACGAGAGCAGAATCGGCCCCAGCATCTCTTTCACCATGAACAGATGCCGCAAGTAGGCTCGCGTGAATTGCTGGCAGGTCGGGCACTCGCACTCGGGATCGAGGGGCGATTCATCAAGTTTGTACTGCTCATTGCGCATTCGGAGCTTTCCCTGACTCGTAAACGCCAGAGCATTCCGCCCATTCCGAGTTGGCATGACACAGTCAAACAGGTCAATTCCCCTCGAAACACCTTCGATCAGGTCCGTCGGCGTGCCGACCCCCATTAAGTAACGAGGACGGTCTTCCGGCAGGATCGGCACCGTGAAGTCGAGCGTCTGGTACATTTGCGGCGGAGCTTCCCCGACGCTCAGACCGCCGACTGCGTAGCCTGGAAAGTCGATCGGCAATAACGCTTCCGCAGATCGCTCCCGCATTTCTCGATCGATCCCGCCCTGCACGATGCCGAACAACGCCTGATCAGCTCGCTGGTGAGCATCCCGGCAACGTCGGGCCCAGCGAGTCGTCAGGTCGACCGCCGCCAGCATCTGTTCGCGCGGAGCGTCCGCCGGAGGGCACTCGTCCAGACACATGATGCAATCAGCACCGAGCTGCTCCTGGATCCGCATCGCGCTTTCCGGAGTCAGTTCGAGCAGACTGCCATCCAGGTGCGACCGGAACTTCACTCCGTTTTCATCGAGCTTCCGCAACTTTGCGAGACTGAAAACCTGGAACCCGCCGCTGTCAGTCAGGATCGGACCGTCCCAGCTCATGAAGTTATGCAGGCCGCCAAGTTCCGCCACGACTTCCGGTCCAGGCCGCAATGCCAGGTGGTAGGTGTTCGCCAGAACTTTCTGAACGCCAACCTGACGCAACTGCCCCGGAGTTAACCCCTTCACGGAAGCCAGCGTTCCGACCGGCATGAATGCAGGAGTTTCGACCGCACCGTGCGGTGTCTTCCAGATCCCGGCCCGAGCCGACGATCCGGCGTCCGTGTGCTCAAGCTCAAACTCAAAATGCGACAACGTAACTCAACTCCGCATGTTTAACGGCAGGTCAATCCCAAAACGCCTGGTCAAATCACAGGCAGAAACGATCGATGCCTACTTTACTGCGGATCATGGAATTTTGTCACGGCGGGTGCCTCCCATCGATTCTGGACTATTCCTGCTTCGAGGACTCCGCCGGATCATCGAATGACGTCGCCTTCCGCTCCGATGGCTTCGACTCGTCACTGCCACTGGTCTTCGTTTCAGCTTCGCGGAGGAGGATCTCGGCGATCAGCAGGCCGGGATGGATTTTGTTATTGGGGGTTTCTTTGAGACGGGTGATGAGTTGTGAGGCCTCGGCAAGAGCGGCAGCCGCTTCGTCGGGATGACCGAGTTCGTGCTGAGCCAATGCGAGAACTGCCA
>JADHNX010000152.1 GCA_016779365.1 Planctomycetaceae bacterium | reverse complement strand
CGGCGATGGTTCAAGCGGTAATTGCATCAGGCGGGAATCTCGGCAACGTTGAGCAAACGTTCGATCGGGCGATCGCCCTGGCGATGGAACATCCGGAAGTGCAAAGCGTACAGTCTGCCGAGCGGTTTCGATCCGTCGCTATGGGGGCCGAGGCTGGAGATGCGTTTGTGAATTCGGCGTGGGTGGTTGAGACGACGTTAGAACCGCTCGCGTTGCTGGATTTGCTTCAGCAGATTGAGAACAGACGGGGGCGAACTCGTGACGTACGCTGGGGGCCGAGGACGCTTGATCTGGATGTCATTTTCTACGGTGAAGACGTCATTGAGCTGCCGCGTCTGGTCGTGCCGCATCCGCATTGCTGGTATCGGCAGTTTGTGCTGGCTCCTGTCGCAAGTCTGCTGCCGGAGTTCATCCACCCGATCATCGGCCTGACGATGCGGCAACTGAGTGAGCGGCTTGTTGCGATGCCGTTTCGGTTGGGCATCGGCGGAAAACCGGCTTCTGATAAAACGCTTGCTATGGTTGCCGCTGAGTTTTCGAGCGTCCAGGTGCAGCCTTTGGTCTCGCCCGATGATGACCTGGCCGAGGTGTCGCTGGCGGTCTGGTTGGGAACTTGTGAGCCGCCGCATCGGCATCCGTTGTGGTTGCGGGTTCCTGCGGAGGATGTAGTGGAAGAAGTGCAGTTCTTGCGCGACGCTTTGACGGCAGCCAGCACTTCGGTTGAAGCTTTCGGCGCATAAAGAAAGGCGACCGGTCAATGAACGGTCGCCTTCCTGGGAAGAAGCTCGCAAACGCGAGCAGCAGCTTTGGAAACTCGAAGTGCTTCGAGCGTGGTCGCTCAAAACGGGCGAGTTAAGAACTCACGCGTCGGATTGGTTCTGAGATGTCTGGAGCGTTCAACGCTTCTGGAGCATTCATCGGACGCATGGGGATGACGGGAACCGGCTTGGCTTCTTCAGCGGGAACGGGAACCGGCATGGACTGTTGAGGTTCTGATTGGACCGGAGTTGGAGATCCCATCTGGGTTCCCGGAATCTGGTGGAGCGGAACCCAGGCATTCTGGAGTCGCATCCACCGGACATAGCTCATGTTCTGATCCGGCTGGCATGGTCGAGTGTGCCAGTGTCGCGGATTCGGTGGCACTGGCAGAATGTTTTTCGACTGCCAAGTGGGGACGTGCTGGTAGTAGTAGCCAAGCTGAGTTGTGTCGGTCGGCGTGGCGATGATCGGCGCACGTCTGGTCGACTTTCCGGAGTAGTCGCCCCAGTTGTTCGGGCCGTAGTTTGTGTAGGTCACGTTTGAACGTCGAACGGGAACCTTCGCTGGTGGCGACCAGCCGTAATCCGGTGACACGGCATAGTAATCCGGGTCGAGCACCCAGCGGACCGCCGGGAATGTCCAGAAGCCTTTTCTGCCGGGGCAGTTGGCGTCGGCACAGTAGTCACAGCAACCGTGAAACGGCAGCGGCATCCACGTCCAGTAAGTTGGGTTCGGCTCATGACGAGGCCGATGTGCCCAGGCATTGGCCACGTAGTACGGACCTGCCGGTGGAGTCTGGTACTGAGGATGTGACATGGTGTGTGACACCCTGGCCACTCCGTCTGCCTCGGAAGCCTGTGCGGCTGAGCCGAGGATGCTGAACCCCAGCACGGCGAGTACCGACGTGCGAAGAACTCTGATTGTCATGTCTCCGTTCCTTGAGCCTCGGTCTGCATCCCATCCGCCGCTGACTCAGCGACAGATTTAGTGCTGACAGGATTCGTTTTGATGTTTGCCTGGTCGAGCGTGTTCGTCAGGCGGGATCGATGGCGACATTCTCCTGACGGCAGCCTCGAACACTTCGAGACCACCGCTCAGGAGAGTGTCACTTCAGCACTGCCGAATCAGCGACGCGGCAGGATGATGTTGGAAATCGGGGTCAGCCGACTCGACGGCGATCCCCACGAATAGTTGTATTGATGACGCACGGTTGGCGGCAGCGGCACGGCGGTTGGATATCCCGTCATAGGAGACGCGTAGACCTGGCTGTCGGCGGGGTGCGAGTAGTGCGGTTCGGTTGCGTAGACTCGCTTGTAGTGACCAAACAGCGGAGCACCTTCGCCGCAAGACCCGCTCGGCGTGAAGTAGTTGAACTTGTTGTGGAAGTGGGCGGCCAGAACATGGTTCCGGTAAGCACGTCGGCAGTCTGACTTGTACTGCTGCTCGCACCACCAGTTATGAAGTGGCGAGCAACTGTTGCAGCCATTGAGTCCGAGGATCTCGTTGCTTCGGCATTTTGCGCTGAATATCGACCGCTTCAGGTCGCCAATCGTGTAGGGACGTCCCATCATGACTTCCGGGCTCAGGCAACTGTTCGCAGCACCCATGCAGGGCATGCCGTTCATGCATCCGCCGTTTGCGTTGCAGCCACCGATCGCCGCACAGCTTCCGCCAGCCATGCAGCCGGCTGTCGGTCCACAAAGTCCGTTCTTGCAGACATCACTCACGCGACATCGGCCTACTGCGTCGCTGCCCGCGTCAATTCCGCGAGGCGTACACACAATTGTGTCGGCGTTACAGCCAGCCGACAGTGGAGCACAGGCTGCTCCGCGAGGTCCGCAGGCACCACCGTCAGAGTTGCAACCGGTTCGGTTCGGGCCGCAGCCGCCGATCAGCCCCGGAGCTGTCGTCGCGGCAGGTGGAGCTGCCACCGTTTCCGGAGCCACGTCGACGGCATTCGGATCCGGCGGTGGAGGTGCGATCGTTTCATCCATCGGTCGCATGGGGATTTCCTGAACGGCCGGTGCAGGAGCTGGCTCCTGACCGAAGGCCGCCAGGCCGTATGACAACGCCGTCGGGATAATGATCCCGGCGACCACCCGCTTCCACAGGCGTTTGCGGTTTTTCTTGCTGATCAGCATGTCTGTCTTCCTTGATCTGGGCTGATTCGATTGTTCGAGTTTGAAACGAAGTATTGTGGGGCAGCTCCTTCGCGACGTTTTTGATCAACGAGGCGTGAAGAGCGAAAAGAGGCTCCGATTCGAGCGGTACTTCACTTTGACTTCGGTGCCCATCAGTTCCCACTTGTCATGCGACTCCATTCCGAACGGAGTCCAGATCCAGTTTCCTTTGACGCGGTAGTAGAACGGTCCGTACATCGACCGATACTCGTGCGGATACATCAGCTCGTGAGGCGCGAACGCCTGATTTGTGATCATCGTGCCGCCGGTCTGGGGCGGGATGTTTGGTTGCGGTGACGAATACAAAGCCGCTCCCAGATGTGGGTAACCTTTAATGGGGGCCGCCTGGGGGGCTCGGCCTGGCAGATGCCAGTTTGGATGCGAGACGTTCTGCATCGTCGGCTGGCCAACGCGGACTCCCGGCGGACTTGGAGCCGGCGGTAGCAGTAAGTTGTTTTGAGCTTCGACTTCGTTCAGGCAGGTTGCTCCTGCCAGCAGTGCCATCAGCACTGTGAATGTGTTGCGTCGCATGATTCCCTCCGTGGCGTTTTTGATTAAACGCATCAGGATCCGTCTCCCGCAGATCCGGCTGCTGCTCGTCCATGTGCTTTGTGGCCGCGTGCGATGAATTGAGAGGATGAATCTTCTTAATCCGTCGTGCCGACTGCCCGAAGGCAATCGATGGGGCTCAAAGCTGCTCTCTGATTCGGCTGACTTTGATTGCTCCGATGAATCATTCTGTGACCCTGAAAACGATTCGTTGGGCTTTTCGGAATGTCTTACCAGATAGGGGGTTATGTGCCGTCCTACGATCCGCAGAAACCGTGCGACAATCACAATCCGAGGAACCGGCGCGGTGGGAAAAGTCGCCGCAGCCGTTACACTTTGCCGTCTCAGGACCGGGCTGAGACTCGTCGTTTCGAAGCGGTCGGTATAACTTGCCAGCGTTTCGTGGTTTTCCACGACTCGCAGAGACGAGGTGCCTTGAGGACGATGTTTCAGAGCTTGTTTCAGCCTGCTGAGTGAATGTGTTGACGACTTCAGGTCTGGTACTGACCAGCTGACTGACGTCGAAAATTGAGGTGCTTAGGAGGGAACCTTGGCTAAGAAGAAAGCAAAGAGCGGTGCGGCGGCGAGGGCAAAGAAGTCGGCTGCGACAGGCAGGAAAACGACCCGCAGGAAATCATCGGAGAATAAATCTCCGACTGAATTTTCGGCAAAGAAGACGGGCAGAGTGACGAGAAAGAGCCTTGATAAAGAAGGCTCGTCCATGGACGGAAACTTCGAGGAGTTGAATGTGGCGAATGACCAGGAGGACGACCGCGTCGAATTTGTATCGATCAGCCAGGAGACCAGACGTCGATACCTCAACTACGCGATGTCGGTCATTCAGTCGCGGGCTTTGCCTGACGTCCGAGATGGTCTGAAGCCGGTCCAACGCCGAATTCTGTACGTGATGTACCACGGGCTGCACCTGACTCACGACGCGAAGACTCGTAAGTGCGCCAAGATTTGCGGTGACACGACCGGTAACTATCACCCGCACGGTGACCAGTCGGTGTACGACGCTCTGGTTCGACTCGCTCAGGACTTTACCTACCGGGCTCCTCTGATCGACGGGCAGGGGAACTTCGGTTCGGTGATGGGGCTGCCGGCAGCGGCACCTCGTTATACCGAAGCTCGGCTGACAGCGATCGCCGGGCACCTGATGAACGAGCTGCGGTACGACACCGTCGACATGCGGCCAACCTATGACGGAGCCACTGCCGAACCGGTCGTGCTGCCGTCGCGGTATCCGAACCTGCTGGTCAACGGGGCGCAGGGCATCGCCGTCGGAATGGCGACCAGCATTCCGCCTCATAACCTGGGTGAGGTGATCAGAGCCTGTGTTCATCTGATCGACTCACCCGACGCGACGGTTGCCCAATTGATGAAGTACATCAAAGGCCCGGACTTCCCGCTCGGTGGTCGAATCGTCACCGACCGGTCTGATATCCGCAAGATGTACGAAGAGGGCAGGGGGGCGGTCAAAGTTCGTGGTGAGTGGCGTTTCGACAAAGAAAAGAAAAAGGAAGTTCAGGACCGGCTGGTGATTTATTCGTTGCCGTACAACGTCGAAACCGGCAGTTTGACGTCGGAAATCGGCAGCATCATCGCCAACCGTAAGCTGCCGATGCTCGAAGAGGTCAACGATGAAACCGATGACCGCAACGGTTTGCGGATCGTGCTTGAGCTGAGAAGTGGAGCCGATCCCGATGCCGTCATCGCGTACCTCTATAAGAATACGAGTCTGGAACAGAACTTCTCATACAACGCGACATGTCTGGTCCCTGACGAGTCGGGGTTGCTGGTTCCGGCGAGAGCCACTCTTGTCGAAATGCTCCAGCACTTTCTGGTGTTTCGGCAGGAAACGGTGCGGAAGCGATTCCAGTATCAGCTTGCTCAGCTTGAGAAACGAATCCACATCCTCGAAGGCTTCTGCATTGTCTTCGACGGTTTGGATAAGGCTTTGAAGTTGATCCGTGCGAGCACCGGCAAGCAGGACGCCTGCAAGAAACTGATGAATGCGTTTCCGCTGGACGAAGTCCAAACGATGGCGATTCTGGAGTTGCAGCTCTATCGGATTTCGAGTCTCGAAATCGACGATATTCGTGAGGAACTGGCTGACAAGCAGAAGGAAGCCAACAGGATTCGGAGCATTCTTAAGTCGGAAGCGAAACTCTGGAAAGTTGTCCGCACAGAACTGGAAGAGTTGTCGGATGAGTTTGCCGATCGACGCCGAACAGGTATCGGCTCGTCAGAAGAAATCACTGAATTCGCGGCCGAAACCTACATCGTTCGCGAGAACACAAACGTCGTCGTGACTCGCGAAGGCTGGCTGAAACGCGTGGGCCGTCTGGCAAAGGTCGAGGGGACTCGCGTCCGGGAAGGGGACAGCGTGCTGGACGTGCTGCCTGGAAGTACGGTCGACAACGCGATCTTCTTCTCGAGCGACGGAGTGGCCTACACACTTTCAATCGATCAGGTGCCGCCGTCGTCGGGGTACGGCGAACCGCTCGCCAAACACGTGCGGATGGGCGACGGAGTTTCGATCGTCATGGCGATTTCGACTGACTCCAGATTCACGCCGGAGGACGAACTGGAAGACGACGCGAGCACCGCTCCGCACATCCTTGTCGCGACGGCTCAAGGACAGGTAATGCGAATCTCGCTGAGCACGTTTCGGTCGCCGTCGACAAAAGTTGGTCGGAAGTTCTGTCGTCTGCGCAAAGGCGATTCCGTTGTGCATGTTGAGCTGATCACCGAACACCAGACCATGTTTCTGGCAACGAAGAAGGCTCGTATCATCCACTTTTCACTCGACGACGTTCCGGTTCTGTCCGGTCCGGGCATCGGTGTGAAGGGAATCAAAATGGAAAGTGACGACGAGGTGCTGGGAGCAAAACTGCTCAGCCGACCGAGCGACACGCTTCGCGTCGACAATAGCAACGGCACAACTCTGAGCTTCGGCCAGATGAAGTACAACGTCACTTCGCGTGGCGGAAAAGGCCACAAAACCAGCCAGCGAAACGATTTTTCAGGCATCGTGCCCGAGCCGATCAAACTGGTCGACTGGGCGGCTCTTGAGGATTAGTTTGTCGATGGACCTGTTGTGAACTCGTTCCTGCGCTCCGCGAGGGATCGGATGATTGGGTCGATGCGAAGACTCAGCGGACAGTTAGCTTGTGAATAAGGAATTGATCGAGCGATATGGCAACCGTAGCAGAACCAAAATCAAACGGCTCATACAGTGCGGACGACATCGATGTTCTGGAAGGGTTGGAAGCCGTTCGGATGCGGCCTTCGATGTACATCGGAGGCGTCGACAGCAAAGGTCTTCATCATCTTCTGTGGGAAATCCTCGACAACTCGGTCGACGAGTACCTTGCCGGACACTGTTCCGACATCAAAGTGACTCTGCATAAAGACGGCTGCTCGTGCACAGTCAGCGACAACGGTCGCGGCATCCCCGTCGACAAGCACAAGAAGTACAAGAAGTCGGCGCTTGAAGTCATCCTGACTGTGCTTCACGCAGGCGGCAAATTTTCGAGCAAGAATTACGCACGCGCCGGTGGCCTGCACGGAGTTGGTTCGTCGGTCGTGAATGCTCTTTCTGTCGAGATGACGGCAACGGTCCATCGCGATGGCCACGAGTTTTTCCAGGCTTACAGCAGAGGGGTGCCCAAGGCTCCCGTCAAAAAGGTCAAGCCGTTTCGAGGTCATGGGACGTCGATTTTCTTCCGACCGGATGAGCAGATTTTTCGAACGATCCACTTCAAAACCGACGTCATCCGTCAGCACCTTGAAGATATCTCGTTCATCCACGGTGGCCTGAAGATCACCTTCGCCGACGAAGTCAAGAAGGAGACGCACGAGTATTCCAATCCGAATGGCATCGCTGCTTACCTGGACAAGATTCTGAAGGACGAGAATCGGAAATCGGTTCACGAAGAGAAGTTCGCGACGGAGAAGGATGTCGAAGGCGGCAATCGATACGAGGTTGCTCTGCGCTGGACGGAGTCGACCGATTCCTGGGTGCGGAGCTACGTCAACGGAATTCGGACTCACGCTGGAGGGACTCACGAAGCTGGCTTCAAGGCGGGAATCACAAAGGCCGTCAAGAATTACATGGAAGTTCACGAGATCCGACCGAAGGGGGTTGCGGTCAGTCCGGACGATATTCGCGAGGGGACGTGCGCGATCCTTTCCGTGTTTCATTCGGATCCAATGTTTCAGGGGCAGACCAAAGAGAAGTTGAACAACCCGGAGGTTTCCGGGCAGGTCGAAGGTCTGATCCGAGCGGGCGTTGAAACATGGATGAACAACAACTCGACCATCGCTGACGCGATTATTTTTCGAATAATTCTCGCGGCGAAAGCACGGGCTGCGAGCCGCGAAGCGATCAAGGAAGTGAAGCGGAAATCCGCATCGTCCAAGCGAGTCACGCTGCCTGGGAAACTGCTCGATTGTCGTTCGACGAAACCGGAAGAGTCGGAGTTATTCATTGTCGAAGGCGACTCGGCGGGTGGTTCGGCAGGCATGGGACGCGATAGTCGAAAGCAGGCTATCCTGCCACTTCGAGGCAAGGTTCTGAACACCGAATGCCTGACGGTTGCCCGAGTTGTCGCCAACCAGGAAATCAGCGACCTGGTCGAAACGCTGGGGACCGGGATTGGTCCGAACTTTGATATTCGTCGGCTTCGTTACGGGCGAATTATTCTGCTGATGGATGCCGACAGCGACGGATACCACATCAGCACGCTGCTGCTGACCTTTCTGTTTCGTCACATGATGGAGCTGGTCCGGCAGGGAAGAGTTTACCTGGCCCAGCCGCCGCTCTATCGAATCTCCATTGGCAAGGACGTCCATTACGCGCAGGACGACGCTGCCAAAGAAGAGATCCTGTCCGGCCTGGCAGCAAACCGAAAATACGAGGTCACGCGTTTCAAAGGTCTGGGCGAAATGACACCGCAGCAGCTGCGCGACACAACGCTGGACCCGAAGACTCGAACGCTGCTTCAGGTGAACATCGAAAGCCAGGTCGAAGCCGACCAGACCTTCACGCAACTCCTTGGCAAAGATGCCAGCGAGCGTTACCGAGTCATCATGGAAGAATCGACGATGGTCGATGACCTGGATGTTTAATCAATGACGTTGGCAGGCTTCGGCGGAGTGACGGGGGTTGTGGGGGCGGGTGGTTTGGGGCGAGGTGGTCCGAGTTCGATGCCACCGGGAACCGTCGTTGTGTAGACCCACGACTCGCCTTGAGGATCCCAGCCAGCGAGGACTCCGGCGTCAGTCAGTGCTCGCCGGGAAGTGACGTAGACGTCGAAGCTGTCCGGTAACACGTAGAAGCGGGCGAAGAATTTCGTTGGATCCAGCGTTGCCATGATCTTGCGGATTCGTGAGCCGGGGCGTCGTACTTCGTCTTCGTCAGCGCCTCGGTTGGCTCTGGGGGTCAGTTTCAGACGTGGCCATCGATTGTCGGCGATGTAGCACTCGACATCGAAGAAGTCGTCATTGATGTTGAGGTTGGTGTAGAGTTTCGCGAAGGCCTCTGGATCGATTCCTTTGGCAGGATCGAGGTTGAGCTTCCGGCGTATGATGATGTCTTTTGCTTTTACTTCAGCTTCCTTGCGAATTCCTTCGACATTCATCGGGTAGACACGATTGTCAGCACAGA
>JADHNX010000151.1 GCA_016779365.1 Planctomycetaceae bacterium | reverse complement strand
CGCTGAGAATATCGAGTTCTTCTGAGTTTCGCAGGACGACCACATTTCCATTTTCACCGGCGACAAAGATCTTTCCGTCAGCCAGAACGGGCGAGGCGAAGTAGTTGCCTGCATTCTGGATTCGAACGGGACCGTACAGAAGTTGTCCGGCCTTCGTGTCGAAACAGGTCGCAATCCCACCGCCCTTAATGAGCAGCATTCGCCCATCAGCAACCAGCGGCGAGACGATGTGGTCGGTGTGCTTTGTCGGGTGTTTCCACAAAACGTGAGTCGCAGTAACGTCGCCTCGACCGCCTCCTCGAACGGCCAGAACAAATTCCGCAGCTGCCTCAGAATCGTTGAACGATGCTCCCGCGAAATTGTCCGGATGCAGAAACGCGGCATCGAGTTCCGCTCCTTCCAGCACGCCATCACCGTTGGCATCGCCCTTGTCAAACGTCTTGTGAAAGAATGCCTCGGGAACGGGACGGTCGCCGACAAAAGCCTGCACTTCCTCTTTCGTCAGTTTGCCATCGCTGTTGCCTGTTTCGGCACGATCGACCGACGCCAGCCACTGGTTCGCGATGCCTCCGCTTTGCAGCGAAATATAGATCACTCCGTTTTTCACAACGGGAGTCGTTTTGATATTTCGAAGCAGCGTCTTGGCGCTCCACAGACGCTTGCCGTCTTTCGGATCGTAGCCGACCAGCAATCCCGTGCCGGCAACGACGATCTCGTCTCCGTGCTCGGTTTCGCAGATGACGGGATGCGAGTAGTTCACCGCCATGTCATTGCGATCATCTTTCCAGCGAAGCTCGCCAGTCCGTTTGTCGAAGGCGTAAAACGCTGGCGCCAGATCGTCGTCCTGCACAAACAGCAGCAGATCTTTGTAAAGAACCGGCGACATGCCCGCTCCCCACTTGAAAACGAAATACGGAACGGGCAGCGGTTTGTGCCAGACGTCTGCTCCAGACTTCGCGTCAAGAGCAACCATGCCGAGTGTCGCAAAGTAGAAATAGACTCGTTCGGCGTCGGCTGCTGGCGTTGTTGCTGCATGGCTGTTCGTTTTATGAACGGGGGCGATGTCGCCAATCGGCCACTTTCGCAGCCAGAGCTGCTTTCCGCTGGCCGCATCAAAGGCGTAGAGCCCCATCGTTTTTTCATCGACCATCGCCGACGTAAAAACCCGACCGGCAGCGACGACCGGGCAGCCGATTCCGTCTCCCAGTTTCTCAGACCAGCGAACATTCTTCTCGGACGAGAACTCTGTCGGCAGCGGCTTCGATGCCGTCGAGATGCCCGCGCAGTTGGGGCCTCTGAAGTGGGGCCAGTCTTCCGCGAAACCTGGCCGCTGACACTGCCCCGCTACCAACAGCTGTGCAAGCAACAAAACGCTTCCGGCTCGAAACATGACGCTCTCCCCGTGTTGATTTCTGAAACCTGTTGAAAATGTGTGCCACTGGCTTTGCCAGTGATTTTTTCGATCATGACTCACAAGGGAAACTCGTACCGGCAGAGCCAGTGGCACACTCAGGTTGACTTCATGCGTCGCTTTTCAACAGGCTGCTTATCCTTGCGACTGATGATCCTCTCGCGCTACTCGCCAGTTCCGCCCTGCCAGTTGTCTGTCTGAAAAGGCGACGCCGGCAATCCTTCACTGTTCACAAGGTTGGGGTTTGCCAGCTTGTGCCAGCCAAACCGGACAGCTTTTGGCTCGGCCACTTCGGACGATGAGACAACGACCGTGTTGCCGTCGATTTTCGCTTCCGCATTCACGAAGTTGCCATCAGAGCCGGCAATCTGGAATTCGGACAATGCGTCGGCGTCCCGCGACTTCAATCCGTCGGCGACATGAGCGAACTCCACGCGAATGGAATTTCCGTCGACTTTCATCGCCTTGTAGAGCGGACCGGAATAGACGACGTCTTTCTTTCCGTAAGTTTTCGCCAGAGCCCACCGTGCCAGGCGATCGCCGACGTCCAGTTTGTTTCGAGGATGGATGTCCGCAATGTTGTCAACAAGGTCCGTTGTTACAGCCATGCCTGTTCGCGGAATCTTCAGGCTGGCCGTTTGAGCTTCCCACAAAGCAGGTAGCTGTCCGGGCTCGTAACGTGAACCGGACCACGGAGCGATCTGCACGAAGTAAAATGGCAACTCCGACTTCCACGTCTTTCGCCAACCTTCGACCAGGTCTTTCGTCTTGTCGAAGTACGCCAGGCCGTTTTTACCGATCACGTTCGTTTCGCCCTGGTACCAGATGGCCCCTCGCACGCCGAACGGCTGTAGTGGAGCGATCATTCCGTTGTACATGCCGCCGGAACTTTTTTCGGTCACCGTCCACGGCTCAATCGGAGAACCGCCCCACGAGCTGTTGATCAGTCCGACCGGCACATCAATCTCTTCGTGGACCTTACGGCCAAAGTAGTAAAGAACGCCCGAGAACGCCGGAACGGATTCGGGAGTACACGCTGTCCAGTGAGCCGTGACTTCGACGTCGTTCGCTGGTGCCGGTTTCTGAACCTTCTTCACATGGAAGAGGCGAATGTTGGGATACTTTGCGGCGGCAATGGCTTCGGCGGCTCCGATGGTGTTTCGCAGTTGCCATTCCATATTCGACTGCCCGGATCCGACCCAGACTTCACCGATCAGAATATCATCCAGAGTGACAGTGTTGTTTCCGGCGACGGTCAGCGAGTGGGCCTTTCCGTCAGCCTTCATGGCGGGCAGCGAGACTTGCCATTTGCCGTCTGCATCAGCCGTCGCCATTGCGGTTGCGTCGCCGATTGAAACAGTCACTTTCTCGCCAGCGTCGGCCCAGCCCCAGACGGGAATCGGCATGTCTCGTTGCAGGACCATGTGGCTGTTTAACACGGCTGGAAGCTTTACGTCAGCACGCAGCGTCGGAGTGTCGACCAATGCGAACGTGACGAGTATCCCTGCAAAGATCACCGCCAACCGAAACTTCATCGATTGCAAGACGTTACTGAAGCCAGTCATCGTCGCTCCTTTCGAGCACCAGGTTGCGTTTCTTTAGAGTCGTCATGAAACTTAGGACGCAGCGCCTGCTCCGCTTGCTGCTGACCGATTCGCATTCTGGTAACTTGAGCCGACGCTGTGAACTGACTGCACCGACAAAGCGACAACAATTCAGGCGACACTCATGTCCGCGAATATCGTCTGCCCCTGTGGACACACCGTGAAAGTTCCGGACGAGCAGGTAAAGACTCGGATCAAATGTCCGGTCTGCGGAGAGCTTCTTTCGACCCATTCCACGCAGCCTGAAAACGAGTCTGCCGGGACATCGGTTCCGCCACTCGGGCATTCTCCAATGACTCCACCTGCGTCGGTTAAGTTGCCGAAATCCGCGAACGAAAATTCATCCGAGCCGACGACCAACACAATGGCTTCCGACGTGCCGTCAACACACGAACCATCCAGACCAGCATCCAGCTTTCACGCGAAAGGCGGATTCCTTTTTGCCGGGCTACCGACTCCGTCGTTCTTCGCCAAATCATCGGTGAGCCTGCTTCTGGAACAAGTCTGCATCCAGACGACCGGGCCTTTTGGCTCACGATGTCTCGACCTGACACTGGCCGAAGTCACATCCTTCGAAATCCGCCGCTGCCCCGGATGGTACCTGCTGTTACTGGGAGTTCTGCTGCTGCCAGCAAACGGCGTGGGGCTGGTTTTTCTGATTCCATTTCTGTTCGTCCGACATTCGTACCTCATCCTGAAATGCGGAACAGCCACTGTCGCCATCCGCTTTAAAGGCGGCGACACCGGCGCCGGCGCTATCGGAGACGCCATCCTGAAAGCCGCTTCGAGTGTAAGTGTTCACTTTTAAAGGCGGGCCAATTCTTCGGTCGCAAAGCCAGGCGGGTTCGCCGTCGTAGAGCGGCCTGTTGAAAAACACCCGACTCACCTGTTCAATGTGTGCCACTGGCTTTGCGTGGGGAATTTAGTACCAACGCCGGACCCCGACTACAAAATTAACTGGCAGAACCTGTGGCACACTTTTACAACGGGCTGACAGCCCCGGAGCCTTACTCCGGCAGCGCTACCGCTTTTGTTAGCTGTCGCTATATTGCCACGCACGTTTTGACTACGGGCTGATGATGTCGTCAGCCGACGCCTTGATTCCGTCGAGCCGGCGGTCAAGGACTGGAAAACTGAGTCGATCTTTTCAGAAGGCGGATGGCTGGATGGCTGGATTTAACAAATACGACGCACGGGTGGATCAACTGGTTGTTGAGACTCGGACTTTGTGGGATCCGAGCGTTGGAAAGCTCGAAGATGCTGACAGAGCGTGGCTTTCAAAGGCGATTCACCAGGCTCCGGAACTGGCCACAAAGATCGAGTACCATCGCGCTCACACTGGTTTTGCCCGCGAAATCACAGTCACGGTCGAAGATATCCAACGGCTCTATCAATCGCGGCTGACGGAAGCCTGAGAATCTTCGCCAGTTGGTGGCGAGTTCACTGAGGCCGTGATTTTTCATCGTAGCTTGTGGCCAGCCAGCGTGCCGCGCACCATTTGCGGAGTGCCAGTTTGCTGAGATCTGCGAGCAATCCTGACGACGACGAACTCCGATGGTCGTTCGTTTCGGCACGCCATCTCTGGAGTTCACTTCGCTGGTTACCTCCTGCGGGAAAACGCACGGCCCGCTCGGTCATCTTTCCTGAAAACTTCAAAGTTTTTACTGAAGCCTGCATAACCTTCCAGCCGATCTTGAATTGCGTAAGCGACGCCCTTTGAGACTCAACTGACAGTCAACTGTCAGTATCCCCTTGGAAGGACTTCAGGATGCGAAATCGTCTGCGAATTTTCCCGGCTGATGAGTCTGTTCAGAGCCACGTTCCGGCGAATGTCACCCTGAAGCTGGGCGAGATTCTTGAGCCGCTTGCCGAAGCCTACCATTCGCGGCGAACCTTCATTGAGGACTTCGCGAATGACGATGTGCAGATCCCCGCTGATCTCTACGAAGCCCTGATGGCGAGTATTTCGATTCGGAAGTCGGCGTAGAAATCGGGCGAGAGAACGCCTACCTGCCCGGTCGCCACAGCCATCTCAGAATGCCGCCTCGCGACCGAGCGACAACTCGCTCGCCGTTGATATACCGAAGCAGGTCTGACGCGAATTCGCCAGCAGACTGATAGCGGTTATCCGGTTCCCGCGAAACAGCCTTCGAGATGACGGCTGCCAGGTCCGGCGGAATCTCTCTGCAAAGTTCCGTCGACAGCCTGACGTCGCCCTGTGTGATGGCGTTGATCAGGCCAACGCGGCTCTCCGTTTCAAACGCCGACTGCTGCGTGACCAGCTCGAACAACGTGATGCCGAGCGAGTAAACGTCGCTGGTTTCGTCGCAGATACCCTGAAACCTCTCGGGAGCCATGTATCTCAGAGTGCCGTTGACAGATTCGTCAACTTCCGAAGATTCCGGGTTAAGCGGTTCTGCGAGGCCGAAGTCGGTCACGAAAACTTTCCCGGCGGAGTCGATCAGCAGGTTTCCTGGTTTTACATCGTTATGCAGGACACCTTTTCGGTGAGCATGCCGAAGTGCCTGCGCGACCTGCACGCCGATTCTCGCAAACGCCTTCCAGGAGTCATGCTTCAGACCTCTGCGTTCAGCCGGGCCAACTGAATCGTCGGCGTGTTCTTCGCCGGAGTCAGTCTGTTTGCGAATTTCGTGCGCCGGCGAGACCTGATGCTTTTCATTCAGGGCGGCGATAATGTGCCCCAGGTTAACGCTCTCGACGTACTGCATGACGTAGTAGGCATAGTCGTCGTGCCGTCCGAATCGAAAGATCGGGACGATGTTCGCGTGACGGAGTCTGGCGATAGTTTGAGCTTCGCGTTCGAATCTTTCCTGACGATGCGGCACCATCGAGATCCGCCAGGGCAGCAACTTGACCGCCACGCGACGTTCGATGCTGCCCTCGACCGCTTCGAAAACGACTCCCATCCCGCCGCGACCGATTTCTCGCAACAGTCGGCAATCGCCGAGCTGCTTCAGCTTAAACTGATCAGGAAGCTGAGCCCGCAGAACTTCTGACTCACGATCTGACTTCCACTGTTCCAGGGCAGCGACCATCGGAAACAGTTCTCGAATTTCGGTAGCCATCTCGGGGTAGCGTTCGACGTAACTTTCGATGGATGGGGTCTGCCCCTGTCGCGCCTTTTCCGCGTACTCACTGACCAGCACCTCGATCTGCACACGCGACCGCACTCGCCGCGGATCCAGATCGGTGGGAAACCCGTCAAGTTCAGGTTCGAATGCGTCGTCGTCGGTCTGATCGTTCATGTGGCGAAGCTGGAAATCGGCAACTGTCTGCCCGTTGAAAAAGCGTGTCGCTGGCTCTGCTAGTACATTCTGTTATCGGCGTTGGTACGAAAATCTGCACTGGCAAAGTGAGCGGCAATCATTGAATTGATGAGTGCGGCGTTTTTCAACAGGCGGCTGTGAAACGCGACCGTTCAGCCAGCATAACGAAAAGCCGCGATAAAATTCGCGAATCAATTCCGATGATTCACCAAAGCCGCGAACTTACTGAATAGTCCCGAAACAAAGTACGTCAGCCTTGCCGGGCTGACCTGTTATCTCAACGGTCAGGCTGGAAAGTCTGACGAACAAACCGGGAAGTTATTTCCAACACGTTCCTTAATATCTTCGGTGAGGACATCGTCTTCCGACGAAACGGTGTCCCGCGTAGAATCGTGAGATACCTGTTTGAATATCAAATTGGTGAATCCTCGTCCGTTTCGATTTTCCACGGCGGCTACTTAAAAACTGGCAGCCCCATCGGGAACGCAGACTTGATCGCAAAACCCACGATGTCAAAGCAAGCGCTCCTCGTTTTTGCCTGCCTGGCCGTTGCTGCCTGGCTGAGCTGCGCCAGTATCGTCGTCGCGCAGCCTGCAAGCCTCAGCGCCGAGCGATACCAGACTCAGCACGACGGATACGTGGCAGCTTTTCAGGAATCACTGGCAAAACTGATCGTCAACTGTCAGGCCAGAAACCTGCCGAACGCAGTCGACGAGTTGCTTCCCTGGCAGGCCGCAGTCGATGTGGCGGCGCTGAGTGATCGAAAGTTGCCGTCAAAAGTGCAGCCCGAGATACAGCTCTCGCTGCCGCAGGACGAACGTCTCTGGCGAACAGAATTCCGGGCGATTCGACAGGAACTGGCAAAGAATCTTTACCTGTTGTCGAGACGCGTCCTCAATGCCGGAAGCACGCATGCCGCCTGGCGGCTGATTCACGAAGTGCTGTGGTACGACTCTGACTATGGACGTGCACGCACGCTGCTGGGTTACGAGCGCTACGGTGACGAATGGGTGACCCCGTTTGCCGCAAAGAAGATGCGTGACCGATTCGTCTGGCACGATCGTTTCGGCTGGCTGCCGGCCGCTCACGTCGAACGCTACGAAAACGGCGAGCGTTTTTTTCGGAATCGCTGGTACACCGCTCAGAAAGAATCGCAACTTCGTCGCGAATGGGCTCACGCGTGGGAAATCGAAACTGATAACTATCTGCTGAAAACTAATGTCGGCCTGGAGCAGGGGGTTGCTCTGGCAAAGAAGCTCGAAGTTTTCCACGAATGGTTTCAGCGAGCGTATCCCGCATTCTTCAACACGCCCGAGCAGCTCAAAGTGTTGTTTGGATCGACCACCCGTCGACGTCGCGCTCTGCGTGCGCCCTTTGTCGTCCACTACTATCACAGCAAAGACGAGTACGTTCGACGGTTGATCGCAAAGAATCCGCAGATCGCCATCTCGAACGGAATCTACACGCCGGACGACCGAATTTCTCACTTTTTCGTCGACCCGAACAGCGACATCGAGTCAACCATTTACCACGAGGCGACTCACCAGATCCTGTACGAACTGGATTCGAAGCCGCGACGAATCGCGGATAACGAACATTTCTGGATTGTGGAAGGTTTTGCCTGTTACATCGAATCGTTCCGCCCGTTGAGCAACGGCGTTTCGATCGGCAATCCTGACTATGTTCGTTTCTACTTTGCGAAAGAAGTTTTCACGAAGGATGATTTCTTTGTCCCGCTCGATCGGTTTGCCAGCCTGAGCAAGAACGCCTATCAGGATCCTGCGCAGATCAGCCAGCGATACAGTCAGGCATCGGGACTCGTCCACTTTTACATGCATTACGATAATGGCCGTTACCGTGACGCGATGATCGATCACTTCGCCGCGTTGTATCGACCGATCACCCCCGGCTTTCGAGTCGGAGGTATGGATCACTTCACCGGAGTTTCTTACGCCACGCTCAGCCAGCAGTACCGGGAATACATCTCGGCCCTCGACAGCAACCCCAATCGCCTGGCTGCAGCGATTCAGGCTGCCGCAGTTCAGGCTGTTCCACCGCAGCCGGCGGCACCAGCGCAGAAACCGTAGCGGATCGCTTGAAACCTGACCGGTCCACGCGTTAATGAGATGCCTCGACCTGAAGACATCTTTAACACCGCACAGGACTGATATCGATGAGCGACCCGATCTGCCGCTGGGGCATCCTTGGAACCGCCGGCATTGCCCGCAAAAACTGGCATTCGATCCGCAACTGCGAAAACGCCACTCTGGTCGCCGTCGCCAGCAGAACGGTCGAGCGAGCGCAGCAGTACATCAATGAATGTCAGAGCGACGTTTCTCATTCGCCGGCTCCGCGAGCGATCGGGTCGTACGAAGAATTGCTCGCGGCAGACGATGTTGACGCGGTTTACATTCCACTTCCGACGGGGATGCGTGCCGAGTGGGTGATCCGAGCGGCCGAAGCCGGCAAGCATGTCGTCTGTGAAAAACCCTGCGGTCTGGACGCCGCCGAAGTCCAGAAAATTCTCGACGCCTGCCGCCGGAACAACGTCCAGTTCATGGACGGCGTCATGTTCATGCACAGCCATCGGCTGCTCGCGATGCGCGAAGTTCTTGACGACGGCACCAGCGTTGGCGACCTGCGCCGCATCGCCACCGGATTCAGTTTCTGTGCACCGGATGAGTTTCTAGAAGGCAACATTCGAGTCAGCAGTCAGCTCGAACCGATGGGCTGCCTGGGAGACCTCGGCTGGTACAACGTCAGGTTCACGCTCTGGGTGATGAACTATGCGATGCCCAAGGCCGTCAGTGGTCGACTTCTTTCAAGCATCAGAAGTCCGGGCAGCGCCGAGCCAACGCCGACAGAGTT
>JADHNX010000150.1 GCA_016779365.1 Planctomycetaceae bacterium | reverse complement strand
CCATTCGTAGTCGAACGGTCCGAATTCCCGGTGCCGATGCCGCACCCAGAACGCTGACCCTTCGAATCGAAGTCCGGACGCCGTCTCCACAACCTGAATTCCTTTGAGAGTAATTGGTTTTGTGTCTGCTTCCTGCTCCGGCGTCGTGCTGAGTAGTCGCCAGCAGGATCGCACATTGTTAGCCACGCCTGCGAAAAGGGGCAACATTGATTGTTGACTGTGCTGCGGGGAAGCTTTCGTCCTGGCGTTTTCAGCCGAAGCTGATGATTAACGACAGATTCTTGAAACGTAGCCATCTCGCTCCGTCGAGATGAGCCGATTTCGGAAACACGCGTCTGAGTTCAGACTGTGGCTTCGTAGAGAGTGTCCGTCGGTTGGAAATGTTTTACGGAAGTTCACCCTTTCCTCCGACGTCTGCTCATCTTGACGGAGCGAGATGGCTACTTTGGATAGACGACCGTCGAGAATTGTCTTTACTCAGGATCCTGATCGGGGTGATCAGGCAGACTGTTGATTCTGCGATTCAGCAAGACTGCTCCGACGACGGCTGTCGTCTGAAACATGGCACCGACGATTGGGATCAGCATCAGGCCAGCAACGATGGTTCCCAGCCCGAGTGTCGATGGCAGCCATTTTTTTGCGAACCGCTGCCGATCCTTCCAGCGAACTCCTCGCAGCTCCTGCGGGTAACCAAGGAACTCGGCGCCCATGACCCAGGCGTGCATGTAGCCGCCGATGATGAACGCGGCGACGGTTCCCACAAACGGCACGATGTTGAGCATCAGGATTCCGACATCGACAAGGATCAGTTTTCCCGCCGCTCTCAGCGCGTCGATAATCTGCCCGCTGTAGGAGATCTCTGAAAGTTCTTCGGGCTTCGCACCAAGAAACAGCTCGACGCGGTAGGCGAGTTTGCTGAAGGCCCATGCGCAGAAAACACTGTGCAGCAGCATGTAGCAAATCAAACCGACGCCGAATGACAGCATCAGAATCGCGATGAGGCCAATCCACTCGACGATGCTTACCCACCAGGCGATCGGCAGTTCCGCCACGAAGGACTTCCACGTCGTCGTTCCCACCCAGAAGGTAATGAGCAACGAGGTGAACGCGACGGTGATGTTCGTCAGCAGTGCCCAGACTCCGTACTGCCAGAGCGAGGGGTAACGACAAAGAAATCGAAACCCGTCGGCGGCTGTCGATATTCCTTCGACAAAGTCAGCCAGGAATCTCGGCTTCTGCCTCGATTGCAGATCGGCTGTGTGGTCCATCGAGGTTGTGGCTCCAGGGAAGGGAGGGCTGAAAGGCGAAGGTTTTCCTGACCAGCATCAGGCGGACGGCATCCGGAGTCTGCCTGCGGCGATGAAAAACTCACAGCCACTTCCAGTCTTGATGAGTCTCGGCGTTCAAAGCAGAACCGCTTTACAGCAATTCGCTCAGTACACGCCCGTCGTTGACGATTTTCACGGGCCGGCCTTCCGGAGTGTGAAACTCTTCGTTGCCGTTAATTCCCAGACGATGAAAAATCGTCGCCGAGAGATCTTCCGGGCCGACAGGATCGGAATCCGGCCGCTCGCCGCGAGCGTTCGTCGCGCCGATGACTCGTCCGCCTTTGATGCCGCCACCAGCCAGCAGGATGGTGTTCGATGGTCCCCAGTGATCGCGGCCAGCGTACTTGTTAACTCGCGGCGTTCGACCGAACTCACCCATTACGCAGACCATCGTCGTATCGAGCATTCCTCGTTGTTCCAGATCGCGGAGCAGCATCGGCAATCCTGTATCCAGGTGCGGCAGCAGATCGTTCTTCAACACGTCGAAATTGTTGTAGTGCGTGTCCCAGTTTGTATGGTCAATCGTCACGCAGCGAACGCCGGCTTCGACCAGTCGACGAGCCATCAGGCACGACTGCCCCAATGAATTTCGACCGAACGCCTCGCGCGTTGCTTCCGGCTCTGAGTGAATGTCAAACGCGATTCGCGTCGCGGGCGACGAAATCAGATCAAACGCTTTTTTCTGAAACGTGGTCAACGCACGCGTGCCGCTGTTGGCGGTGATCTCGGCTTTCTCCCGAAATCGATCGACGGTTGCCATCAGTTCGCGCCGAGCGTCGAACCGGCTGGCGCCAATCGCCAGTGGTGGTGTGAGGTCGGGAACGGCGAAATCGGGAGCGTTCGGGTCTGCCTCAACTTCAAAGGGGGCGTGCGACGCTCCGAGGTACGCCGCCCCGCCGGATCGATGCATCTTCGGCAGGCAGACATAGGGCGGCACCGAACCGCGAGGGCCGAGCTTCTTCGAAATCACTGAGCCGTGCGATGGATAATGGTTGTTCGGTTTGAGGCTTCCGTTGAATCCGGCTCTGGGGGCATAACCTGTCAGCATGTAGTGATCAGCCGGGCCATGTCCCGAGTCGTGGTGGGTGAAATTTCGCAGCAGAGAAAAACGATCGGCGACCTGGGCGAGGGCCGGCAGGTGCTCGCACACCTGCATCCCTGGCACGACGGTACTGATCGGATTGAACTCGCCGCGGAACTCAGCGGGAGCGTTTGGCTTCATGTCGAGCGTGTCGATCGTGCTGAGGCCACCCTGCAAAAACAGTATGATTAGAGACACGTCATCGCGCGCAGGATCAACGCCCGGTCGATCACTCGATTCAGAGGCGGCCACAGTTCGCGACAGCCTCATCGCGCTGGCTGCTGATGCTCCGAGTCCGAGTTGCAGCATGTTGCGCCGACTCATCCCGTCGCAGTACGATTGCTTTTTTGACATTGCCTTCTCCAACGCTGACTCCGCCAGTTCGTCAGTCTCAACCGGTTGTGATCAGACTGTTAATGATTGAACAGAAACTCGACCGTGTTCATCAGGCTCCACGAAATGTCCTCTACAGCCTTTCGTCGATTATCGGCACTGGCAAGGTACCGGCTGACCGATACCTGCTCATCCGTCGTCGGAAAGCGGCTGTAAAACATCAGATAAATCTCTTCGACAAGCTTTTCGTCATCGCGAATCGACTGTTCCAACAGAGCAGGTTTTCCGGCGTCGCTGCTCAGCTTTTCGTGAATCTGTGGCGAATTCAAAACGTGCAGAACCTGCCCGACGCTTGGCTGAGTCCCCCGTTCACACTCGCAGGCCGTCGCTCGAACTGGCCGCCCGAAGAGACTCAGGAAGTAATGTGGGACCTGGCTGTCCCAGAGTTCAATCGCTCGAGAACCGGTAGGGACTCCGTCGAATTTCTCAGACGAGCCCGTCACCTGGCAGATCATGTCGAAGCGAACTTCGGCGTCGAGACGCTTGAACAACGCACGTGAGTAATTCTGCTCGTCCAGCTCGTTCATCGCCGATGGTGTTGTCGCCAACTGGTAAGTCCTGGATGCCGTGATCGTTCGAATGAGATGGTGCAGGTCGAAGCCGGTCTCGACAAAGTGCTTCGCCAAAGCGTCCAGCAGTTCAGGATTCGTGGGCGGGTTTGTCAGCCGGAAGTCATCAACGGGCGAGACGATTCCTCGTCCCATCAGTTGAGCCCAGACTCGATTCACGATGTTGCGGGCAAACCATTCGTTGTCGGCTGCGGTCAGCCAGTTGGCAAACAGAAGTCGCCGATCGCCGTCTGGAGTTTCGCCTGGCTCATCCTGCAGCAGAGCGTGAGCCTGCACGACGTCGCCCGTCCGAGGATGCTTTGTCGCCGTTGCTTTGTTGGGCAGAAGCACCTGACCGCCTGGAGTTGATTTGAAATTCACCTGAGTGAAGAAAGCTTTCATCCCGTAGTAGTCACGCTGCGACCATTGATCAAACGGGTGATGGTGGCATTGAGCGCACTCGATGCGAACTCCCATGAAGACCTGCGAAATGGTCGACGCCGCCTCACCAGGGTTCTTCGCAACTTTGAAGAGATTCGCAGCCGGGTTGCTCGTCAGTGAGCCGGTAGCGGTGATGACGTCACGAGCAAACTCATCGAACGGACGGTTCTGTACGAAGGCCTCGCGAATCCATCGGTAGTATGTGTAAGCCTGCTTGTGTCCCAGCGCCAGCCTGTCGACTCGCAACACGTCGGACCATTTCAACGCCTGAAAGTCAGCGTACTCTTTTCTGTGCAACAGTGAGTCAACCAGTTCTGCGCGTTTATTCTGCGAAGATTCCGCCAGGAACTCGCGGGCTTCTGCGACCGTCGGCAAGGTGCCGATGATGTCGAGGAAGGCTCGCCGCAGGAAATCGGAATCGGAGCACAAACCTGCCGAATGGATATTCAGCTTGCGGAGTTTGTCATCCACCAGGTCGTCAATGAAGTTCAGCACTGGCTGCTGCGGGAAGGACGAGCCGTTATCGGGCTGCGGCTGCGGGACGATGGCACGGAAGATGTCGACCTGTCCCAGGTAGCTGGCCATGATGGCTGCCTCGCCAGGGCTGTCTCCGGTTGTCACAAGACCGAAGTCGTTGACGGTGGCGAGTGCTTCTGAATTTGTTTGAAACTTTGCCAGATGCGTAACGTCAGTTTCCTGGCCATCGCTGAACCTTGCGGTTACCTGTAACTGCTGCCCCGTTTCCATCGCCATGCGAGCATCTTGCGGGGCAACCTGAATCGAAACCAGAGTTGCAGCGTCCGCGTTTCCAGCAGCGGCGCCGCCTTTGATCCAGTCGAGTAGAACTCGGAATTCCGGAGAATTTTTACGAATCCGAATTCCGCCACCATGTGGCATTCCGCCCGAAGCTTTTCGCAGAAGCAGGCTGTCTTCAGGAATCGTTCGATTGGTACGTCGGCCTCGTCCTTCCTGAGTCAACGCTGCCAGATCGGCGCGGGGATCAAATCCGAAGATCGACAGTTTGAATCCGTTTTGCCCTTCCGCTTTGCCGTGACACCCGGAAGTGTTGCAGCCAAAGCGGCTTAGAACTGGCAGCACGTCATTCTCGAAATGAACGCGCCGTTTCTCTGCCGCCCCGCGCACGACGACGGGGATCGACCTCGTCTGACCGTTCGCCAAAACCTCAACGAACGTCTCGCCGTCGGAAACGCCACGAACGACTCCGTCCGGAGATACCGCCGCCACGCCAGGATCTTTCGACCGATACTCAGCCGCTCGAGTTGAATCGAAACTGAGTCCATCGTCTTCTCGCGAAACGAGAAACTGCCAGCGGGAATCCGGCCCGTGCAGTACGACTTGCTGAGGTTGCACATTCAGTTGAGGTTGCACATTCAGTTGTGCGGCAACGTTGCCGGGTACCAGGCTAAGCGCGCCAGCGACTACGAAAATGACACAGTGAAGACCGGATTTCAGCGAAGTTCTCACTCGTTCTCGCTCCACAGTGACGATTATCGGAAGCCACAACGCATAAGCGTTCGCCAATCCTAGGATTGATCGCGCAAGTCAACAAGAGGCATCGCGAAACCCGCAATCATCGCTTCCGGAAAGGCGGGAACTCGATTTCGTGGACGTGGCCAGCGGATAGATCGCGACGGCTTTGGCTGCTTTACTGGCCTCGCGGCAGTTGGCTGAGATACTCTTGGGAACCGTCCCGAGCAACTTCCACAGATCAACAACCCGTAAGCTGACATGCCTGACAAACATCGCGTCGCATCACTTAGCGAAATTCCCACTGAAACCGGCCTCGAAGTGACCGCCGGAGGTCGAGTCATCGCACTCTTCAAAACCCAGGACGGCGTGCGCGCCATCGACGGAATCTGCGCTCACGCAGGTGGTCCGGTGGGCAAGGGCAAACTCGATGGAACGGTCGTCACCTGCCCGTGGCACGGTTGGCAGTACGACGTCAACACGGGCACTCACTGCCTGACGCCCGCCATCTGCCAGCAACCGTTTGATGTCGAAGTTGTCGGTGACGACGTTTTCGTACAAATCCCCTGACCGATGCCAACACCCGTCGACTCGACGAAAATTCGATCACGTTCCAACCGCCAAATAAAAAGGCCGCACCTTGCGATGCAGCCTTTCATTTGAGTGGCCATCGTGATCCGGCAGGGGCGACACAATCTGACGGCTGTGGTGGTTTCCGACTTGACTGACTATTTCAGTTCGAGCAGCTTGACGTTCTTGTACCAGACCTTGTGGCCGTGATCCTGGAAGCCGAGAAAACCTTTGCGGGCGAAGTCTTTGACCGCTCGCGGTTCCTTGTTCAGTTTGTATTTGTGCTTCTCACCGTCGGGGCAGACTCCCGGTTCCGAGAATTCGTCAGCGTTGATTTCGCTGACTTTTGAACCGTTCAGCGTCACGCTGATCTTTGGTCCCTGGCAGCGGATTTCGAAACTGTTCCACTCGCCGGTTTTCCTGCCCGCGTTTTTCGACGTTGTCACCAGGTCGTAGATGGCGCCCATTTCGTGCTTGCCGGTCTTGTCGCCAGCCATGACCTGAATCTCAAAGCCGGTGTGAACAGGGTTCTTTGGATCTTCGACTCGGAGAAAAATTCCCGAGTTGCAGCGTTCGTCCTGCCACATGACGTCGCACTTCAGAACGAAGTCGCCGAACTGATTTTCGTGGATGACCAGGTACCCGCCGGACTTGTAAGGAACAATCGACTCTTCTTCGACTTTCGTTTGAATGGGCTTCCCGTTGCTCGTTTTCCAGCCGGTGAGATCTTTACCGTTGAACAGGAGCTGCCAGCCGGCCTGCTTTTCGGCGTCCGTCAGCGAGTTGTCAGCGGCGAAGGATGAAGTGGTGGACATGACAAACGTCAGCAGCAGTGCAGAAGCAAGGTGGCAGCGCATGAGATCGGAATCCTTTTCAGTCGAGACATTGAATGAGTGATTGAGGTGCCGAGTTTGTCGAGTCTGAGAGTTTCCTCAAGTCACTGGTCAGTCATTCGACAGTTGGTCCGTAGTCACGGGCTTTGGCTGCGAGCCACTCGTCGCGAGGTAGCGTCATCCAGTCTTCGGGGTCAACTCCCAGTCCGTCAGCGATGCGGTTGATGTAGTTGAAGTAGCCGATTACCTGAGTGGCGATGCTGATCTGGTCGTCGTCGAAACCGTGATTGTGCAGCGCGGCGATGTCGGACTCAGTCATTTGTCCCGGACGAAGCGTCAGTTTGACGGCGAAGTCGCACAATGCTCGGTCGGCTTCTGAGAGTTCAGCGGTGCGATAGTCGAGGACAATTTTCTCAGCGGCGTCAGGATCGTTGGACTCCAGACCGAAGTCTCTGGCATGCGAGAGACTTCAGTAGTAGCAGTCGTTGACGTTGCTGACGACCGTGGCCAGAAGTTCTCGACGAGCCGCATTCAGAGCGTTCGGAGATCTCATCAGGCGAACGTAAAAACGCATTGATTCGGCGGCGATATCGGCGTCGCGACTCATCAGCTGAATGATCTGAGCGATGTAGCCAGCTCGGTTCCGCGAAGACTCGTAGAGCTTGCTCAGCGGACCGGTAGCTTCCGGTTCGCGAATCAGGTTGATCCATGCCATGTCTGGTCCTTCGCACGCGGCCTCTGCTGACTGCCTAGGAGATTGGACGAATTTTTAGCAGGGGCGAGTTCACGAAGAAACGCCAGCATCGGCTAATAGACCGAAGCCGATCGTCGCTCAGTGCTCGTGAGTCGGAGCCAGGACGCACAACCCATCGACCATCGACAGGAATGCTTCGATTCCTTTGCTGCGAAGCCGGGCGATTTCCTGCTCCGCGCTTTCGACGGTTGAGCAGCGTTTGACCTGTCTCCAGTGAACGCACTGGGAAACGTGAGAACCTGCGGCTGAGCTGGCGGCAGTTGGCGAAAGGGTGGCGACCATGACAATTCCTCGCGAAGTGGGACGAATTTTCGACACACTTCTATACGTCGTCGATCACCGGGCGGATGGAGTTTGATCGTTTTCCGGAGGGACAATCCGCAGCGTCCAGCCAGCCCCCATCGGTAGAACCTGACAGACTTGCGCACTCGGAAGGCGCGGGACACCAGGGAGCGTGCATCGGGCGTTGCTTCGGAGCGGGAGAGTCGTCAATCCATCACGTGGCGAATTGCGGAGGCGAGTCGCTGCATGCCATCACGGATTTTGTCGGGAGACTCGACACCGAAGCTCAGCCTCATCTGAGTTCGTTTCTGCAGCGGCGAGCCTTTTGGATACGCAATTTCTCCAGGCACGTACATCACGCCTTCGACCTTGCTGGCCTGCTGGAAGAGCGGACTGTCGAAGCCCGTTTCGATTTCGTCCGGCAGCGTCATCCAGACATAAAGTCCGCCTTGCGGTTGCAGCCAGGAAACGCCGGTAATGTCGGCGAAGAACTCGTCAGCGGCGGCGAGCATTGCGTCACGTTTGACACGATACGACGATTGCAGCCTCGCGACGTGCTGTGAGTACTTTCCGCTTTGCAGAGCGTGGGCAACGATTCGCTGATTGAGGTTCGGAGAACCAAAATCGAAGTTGCCTTTCAGGTCGTGGATGGCGGGCACTAGATCGCGAGGCAGGACTCCGTAGGCAACTCGGATACCTGGCGAAAAACTCTTCGAAAACGTCTGAGCCAGGATGACGTGCTGGCGGCTTTCGTCGTAACTCCAGATGCTCGGTCCGTCTTCGCCTTCGTAACGAAGCTCGCGATAAGCGGCGTCTTCGAGAATCAGAATGCGGTGCTCTTTCGACCAGCGCTTCGCGATCTCGACGGCCTGCTTTCGCCGATCGTCGGCCAGTGTCACGCCGCTGGGGTTTTCGAACGAGCTGACCAGGTAGATCATTTTGACGCGGCTCAGCTCACCAGCTTCCTCGATGCGGGCAAGTTTTGCTTCCAGCGAGTCCATGCGCATGCCATGTTCGTCGGTGTCGATGGCGATGGTGCGTGCTCCGACTCCGTTCAGTGTGCCGAGGAAAACGAAGTATGTCGGTGCTGCCACCAGGCAGATGTCGCCGGGGTCAAACAATGCGTCGGACAAATGCTGCAAAAGCTGCTGCGAACCCGACGTGACGACGAATTCGTCAGCCGTCACGTGGAGGTCTGAAGTCGAGCAGTTTTCGAGCCGTGCCAGGTGGCCGAGCAGGTGCTCTCTTAAGGGGGCGAAGCCGGCGGTCGTTCCGTACTGCAAAACCTGATGACCTGCTGCATCGTCGGAGAGAATGTCAGCAAGTGATTCTTTAACGAGGGAAACCGGAAGGGTCGCTTCGTCGACAAAACCGGCAGCCAGAGAAATGACGTCGCGGTTTTCGATCCCCTGTTTCATGAGGAAAGCAATGCTTTGCTCGGCAGCCTGTTGACGACGTTGACTGAACGGGATGTCGGGCA
>JADHNX010000149.1 GCA_016779365.1 Planctomycetaceae bacterium | reverse complement strand
GCGAACCGACTTCTGATAACCAGCACGAGGTCGCGTTGTTCCGGAGTCAGCTCGACAACCGTCGGCAACCAACGGACGAATCGATCAGTGTCGCTGGTGCCGGTGTCGTACGCGGCGAGCGGGACCTCGCGAATATACCGGTGAATGAAACCTGACATTTCGTCGAAAGCGTCCGCGAAGTCTTCGAGCTGGTCGTTCAGCTTGTCGGCGCGTTTGTCGAGGTTCCCCGACGTGAACATCTCGACGAGTTCGTGTGACTGCCCGGCCGAAACGTCACCGTGGACGACATCGTTCTTCGCAACAGCCAGCGACGTGGCGATGCGCGAAAGTTGTTCTGCGTAATCTTTCAGGAGGGTGTTGTCGCTCATGCTGGCACCTCGGCCTGTTCTGCGATCTCGCGAACACGTCGAATTTCAGATCGCCAGCCAGCTTCGTCCGGAAAGTCCTGGTCACGCTCGACGAAGACCGCGTCGACTTTTCCGCGTCCCTGCTCAAGCGAGAACCGATACAAATCCCAAACCGCGTCGGGGATCGGTTCAGAGTGGCTGTCGATGTACATGTTCGATCGTTCGTCGAAGAATCCACCGGCCAGGTGCATCTGCACGGAGTCGGCATTCGGCATTACAGATTCGATAAATCCGTACGGATCGAAATTGAAATTCGTCGCATTGGCATAAACGTTGGTCACGTCGAGCAACCAGCCGCAGCCCGTACACTTAAGCATCTTTGAAACGAAGTCGGCTTCAGACATCGTGCCCTGAAACTCGAACATGTACGCGATGGTTTCGACGTAGAAGCGAGTGTCGCCGAGCCGCTTCTGAATGTGGTCAATATTTCGGCAGGTTGCGGTGAGAGCCGCTTCGGTCCACGGCGGCGGCGCGAAATGCCCCATCTCAACTCCATTGTCTCCGTCGCGAGTAAAGCCGAGATGGTCGCTGACCGAAGTCGCTCCATTTTCGATCGCGATCGCCCGTAAGGCTTCCAGATAAGTTCGATTTGGTGGTTCCGGGCTGGCGACCGAAAGCTGCATCGCATGACCACTGACGTGGTCGAAATCGAGTTCCTGCAAGTAGCGGTCAACTCGAAGCGGGTCGTCGGCACGTTCAAAGGTAATCTCGGCGGCGTTGATGGCCGGGTCGTCCATGATCGGACGGTTCTGCTCACGAATTGCGTAGCCGACAGCGGGGGTTGTTGAGGAATGGCTCACCGTAGTCTCCAATCGACTGTTCGTGTGACGCTTGAAAGGCTGCAAGCATGTTTCGGTTCTGGGAAACACGACCGCCGGACTGACAACCGGGGTCTGGTATCAGTCCGGCGTCGGTTTCTTTTCCGGCGTTACCGGCGGCAACGGCAGCAGCGGCAGCAACAACGACTTGCAGCCGCTTTCTTCGCTCGTTCTGAAGTCCGCAGCGATCTGATCTCGCGGATCGCCTTCGGTTTCGTCTGCGTGGCTGAGCTCGTCATGGGGATTTCCTCTCCATCGTGCCTCGGAATTCGGTCCAGCAGTGCTTTCGGGTCGGCACGGCCAGGACGCGTGAGGCATTGCCTTGTTTAACGCCAGCCAGAGAACACCTCAGCCGACGCTCCGGTAAGTTCCGGATCAACGATGGCCTGATGAAGGCACGGGCGATGCCCGAATCGCAAAGGACGAGAACTCACAGTTCCCTAAACTGTTTACTGCGATGGAGTTGCCACGCCCCAAACAGTTCTGAAGTCGCGATCAAAAATACAGCAGCGGCTGTCAGAGCGACGGCAGCGGCAGTCGGTCTGACGACATTCTGAGCGGCTGCTGACGTATCGCTCGACAATTACGGGCCACCTTCGCGCGATCGTTCCGTGGGCAGGGATGAAATACGTCGCCTCACGAAATCTACGCCGCAGTCCAGCGAAACTGAGGAAACAGCAGCGTTCGGTGAAAATGGTGCATGTCGAGTCGGTAATGCGACTCAGGATTTGAGTTTACACGCTTCCGGGTTCTCACTATATGTTCGCGGCGTTGCATTCGGGCAGAGACTGCGCCTGTTCCCAGGACGTGTCTGCCTGTTAATCAGAGGCTACTTTGAATGAACAGAGTCACTGATTGGCTGGGCGGCGTTGCCTCTGGTGCAACGCTCACTTGCCTGCTCACTACCGAGTGGCAGCACGATGTGCCACCTGACGCGAATATGAACAATTCCTGGAGGAAACTCTCGTGGCTACTGAAGAAAAAGTAAGAGGAATCGTCAGCGAACAATTGGGCGTACCGATTGAAGAAGTCAAAGCTGAATCGTCTTTTGTTGACGATCTCAAAGCGGATTCGCTGGACGTTGTCGAGTTGGTCATGGAGTTCGAAGACGAATTCGGCATCACCATTCCGGATGACGACTACGACAAGATCAAAACTGTCGGAGACGCTATTACCTACATCGACGAGAAGAGCTAGACTAACCAATTATTGAGCCGGCTGAGCCTCTCAAACGGGCATATTCAGCCGGCTCAATTTGCTGATTCAATTTTGCAATTCCACACTGAATTGCTGAAACGTACGCTCAGTTTCTGAAAGAAATTCTGGATGGCCAGGCGAGTTGTCATCACTGGAACAGGACTTGTCACCTCGCTCGGGTTTGAAGTTCCCGAGGTCTGGGACAAGATCTGTGCGGGCAAAAGTGGCATCGGCCTGATCGAGCGGTTCGACTGCTCCGATTTCAAAGTCGGGTTCGGTGGCGAGGTGCGAAATTTCGACCTCACCGAGCATGCCGACGTGACCTCGAAAGACGTCAAACGAATCGACCGGTTTGTGCAGTTTGCATTTGCGGCGGCCAGTAAAGCGATCATCAGCTCGGAAATTGATCTGACAGCGGGCGATCCATACCGGCACGGCGTGCTCGTTGGCAGCGGAATCGGTGGCCTGAGCGAAATCGAAATGCAGCATGACGCCCTCTTTGACAAAGGACCGTCGCGCGTTTCGCCGTTTATGATCCCCAAGCTGATGGTCAATGCAGCCAGCGGAAACATTTCCGTTCATTGGGGCCTCAAAGGACCAAACAGTGCAGTGGCGACGGCGTGTGCTTCTGCCACCAACGCCATCGGCGATGCCTTCCGCCTGATTCAGCTCGACATGGCTGATGTCATGGTTACCGGCGGAAGTGAAGCGGCGATCACTCCGTTGGGATTGTCCGGCTTTGCTCGCATGAATGCGCTGTCAACCCGCAGCGCCAATCCTGAAACCGCCAGCCGACCATTCGACAGAGACCGCGACGGTTTCGTCATGGCTGAAGGTGCTGGCGTGCTCGTTCTGGAAGAGTACGAACACGCTGTCGCTCGCGGAGCGAACATTCTCGCCGAAGTCTTCGGCTACGGAATGTCAGCCGACGGAACTCACATGACTGCGCCCGACCCGGAAGGACAAGGTGCCGCGCGAGCCATGTCCGGAGCACTTCGCGACGCGAAGATGAACCCCGATGAAATTGACTACGTGAACGCTCACGGAACAAGCACGCCGCTCGGCGATAAAGCAGAAACCGTCGCCATCAAGACAGTCTTCGGTGATCACTCAAAGAAACTGGCCGTCTCCAGCACGAAGAGCCAGATCGGTCACCTGCTGGGAGCCTCCGGCGGCGTCGAATCCGTCATTTGCGTGCAGGCTCTGATGGACCAGACCGCTCCGCCAACGATCAACCTCGATAATCCCGACGAAGGCTGCGATCTCGACTACGTCGCCAACCAGGCTCGCCAGATGCCCATCCGCCGCATCCTGAAAAACAGCTTTGGTTTCGGCGGCCACAACGCCTGCCTGGTCTACGGCACGGCTGACTGAGTCAAGTTCGCGCTGTTCTCGCAGAGCCAGGCAGAGTGAATCCTGACGCACCAGCAAACAGGCTGGGTTTGTTACGTTGAGACGCCCCCTGCGAAACTGAACAACGCGGTTGACGCCGATTGATTTCCAGGCACGGATGGTTTCAAAGATTGATCACCAATCTGTGTGCGAAGCACAAGAGGCGCGCTCCCACCCTGAATGGCTGGTTCGGCCACGCATTTTCAGGTGAGAACGTGGTGCCTTGAAACGGGTTTGGCACGGTCTACAATCCCCGCAGTTTCGCGATGGATTCCGTCTGCTTCGCTCTGCAGGCGATGATGCTTTTCCGTAGACCTCAGGTCTCCACTCCGCAGAAAGGGATTTTGCAATGACAGTTCAGATTGGCCAACCGGCTCCAGATTTCACCGTTCAGGCTTACGACCGCACCAAAGATGGCACTGATGGCCAGTTCACGACGATCAAACTGGCTGACCTGAAAGGCAAATGGACCTGCCTGTTCTTCTACCCGCTCGACTTCACCTTCGTCTGCCCGACAGAAATCGTCGCCTTCAACAAGGCTCTGGGCGAATTCGAAGATCGTGACTGCGTCGTGCTGACAGCCAGCACCGACAGCGTTTACTCGCACAAAGGCTGGTGCGACGCGCACGAAGATCTGGCCAGCATGGGCTACCCGATGCTCGCCGACACGAGCCACAGCCTGTCGCGAGACTACGGCGTTCTGATCGAAGAAAAAGGCATCGCGCTACGAGGCGTCTTCCTGATCGATCCAAACGGCGTCACCCGCTGGATCGCGATTCACGATCTGGGTGTTGGACGCAACGTCGACGAAGTCCTGCGAGTCCTCGACGCTCTGCAAACCGACAAGCTCTGCCCCTGCAACTGGAAGAAGGGCGAAGAAACGATCAACTAGAATTGGTCGTGCAGGGCCGGTTCCTGCCGGCCGCACAGAAGCAAGGCGATGTCGGTCGGTGGGAACCGGCCCTGCGTTGCTGCACGGAATTGCCACGGCAGGCTGATTCAGTTCGGCCTGCCGTTTTCCATTAGCTCTCGGAGTTTTCTCATGTCACGCATTCAACCGCTGCCGGAATCTGAAGCTCAGGACAAACTCGAACGCACTTACGGGCGCATCAAGGAGATGCTTGAGGCCGACGCCGTGCCCGAACCGTTCCTCACGTACGGTCGCGTCGAAGCCTTCCTGCAAGACTTTTACATGAACTTCAAGAAGTTCGTGTACACCGACGGGGCGCTCGATACGAAGACGAAAGCGATTCTCGGTCTGGCAGTCAGCGGCCACTACGGCTGCACCGTTTGGCTCGACTTTTTCACCGAGCGTCTGAAATCGCTGGGTGCAGAAGACGGCACCGCTGCGGATGTAATCGCCGTCGCCTCGACGAACTCAATGTACAACTCGTTCTTCAAGTTTCGAGACCTGAGTGGTTCAGAAGTCTTCGGCGGAATGTCAGTCGGCCTGCGGGCTCACACCTTTATGAACACGTCGCTCGATGACAAAACGGTTGAGCTGATCAACACCGTGATCAGCAATCTGAATGCCTGCAAACCTTGCACGTCAGGTCATGTCACTAAAAGTCGCGATCTTGGCGTGTCGGACGACCAGCTCCTGGAAGCCATTCAGTGCGCGTCAACCATGGCAGCCGGATGCAGTTTTCTGAAAGCTGCGGAAGCCTGAGAAACGTTGACGGCGGCATTTCCCGACGCTCTTGCCCACCCGCTTGAATGTTGGAAAGTGTTGCACAATGATGGCCTCGTCCGGCTGGGCCAGCAGCTTTTTTCACACTCAGAGGTCTGTTGGCTGGAACAAGCTCCCCGCAGTTCCGACAGTTCAAACTGATGTCGTCAGAACTGCGCGGAGCTTGCTCCATCTTGCACATCAACTCACCATTTTTGCTTTCAAGATCATCGATTCAACGAGCCAATTCTCCGTTGACAACCTGAGGAACACACCATGAGCGATCAATACAAATTCGGAACAAACTGCCTGCACGCCGGGCAGGTGCCTGACCCAACCACCAACTCACGAGCTGTTCCGCTCTATCAGACGACGTCGTACGTTTTCAACGATACGGATCACGCAGCCAACCTGTTTTCACTGGCCGAGTTTGGCAACATCTACACTCGCTTGATGAACCCGACGACGGACGTCCTCGAAAAACGGCTCGCCGCTTTGGAAGGTGGATCGGGAGCGCTCGCGACCGCGTCTGGACAGGCTGCTGAAACGCTGGCAATTCTGAATATCGCATCGGTCGGCGACAACATCGTCTCCGGCACCAGCCTCTACGGTGGAACTTACAACCTGTTTCACTACACGCTGCCAAAGATGGGCATCAACGTGAAGTTTGTGAACCAGGATGACCCGGAAGCATTCAAGGGCGCGATCGACGACAAAACCAAAGCGGTTTACCTTGAAACGATCGGCAACCCGCGCTGCGACGTGCCGGACTTCGAAGCGATTTCCGGCATCGCTCACGAAGCGGGTGTCCCGGTTATGGTCGACAACACGCTGGCCTCGCCGTTCCTTTGCCGCCCGTTCGAGCATGGTGCAGACATCGTGCTGCACTCAACGACCAAGTTCATCGGCGGTCACGGAACCAGCATCGGTGGGATGATCATCGAGAAAGGTGGTTTCCCCTGGGACAACGGTCGCTTCCCGGAAATGACCGAGCCGGATCCCAGCTACCACGGCCTGAAGATTTTCGAGGCGCTCAGCCCGTTGAATCTGGCATACATTCTCAAGGCTCGAATTCAGGGACTGAGAGATCTCGGTTCAGCCATGAGCCCGTTCAACGCCTGGATGTTCCTGCAAGGTTTGGAAACACTGCACCTTCGCATGGAACGGCACTGTCAGAATGCTCTGGCCGTCGCTCAGTTTCTGGAGAGCCACGAAAAAGTTTCGTGGGTCAACTACGCCGACCTGGAATCTCATCCAAGTCACACCCTCGCGAAGAAGTACCTGCCGAACGGCAGTGGTGCGGTCTTCGGCTTCGGTATCAAGGGCGACACTCTGGAAGAGCAGAAAGCCAACGGCATCAAGCTGATCAACGCCGTGAAACTGTTCTCGCACCTGGCCAACGTCGGAGACAGCAAGTCGTTGATCATTCACCCGTCGAGCACCACTCACCAGCAGCTCAACCTGGAAGAGCAGGCGTCAACGGGCGTGACTCCAGACTTCATCCGTCTGTCGATCGGAACCGAAGATTCTGAAGACATCATCAACGACCTGAAGCAGGCTCTCGACCAGATCTAACGAGCGCCGAGTCAGATTAGCCGACTGCGACAATGCAGAAGCCCGCTCAATTGAGCGGGCTTCTTTTGTTTGTACTTGTCGTGCCCTACGCATTCACATTGGTTGGATGCTCGCAGTTTTCAGTGGTATCCTGCGTCGGTCAGCCGCGTACCAGGCAGGGTGAAATGATGGGGCTTTTTGATCGGTTCGTCGGACCTCCGAGTCAGGATCAATTCGCAAAGACGATCATGCGAGCGTTCCGCGACGCGGGAGACACTCGCAAATTCGAATATCAGTCCGATCAGTTTCGACTCGTAGTGGCCAGTCAGGGCGACGAGGCCAACAGTGAAAGTTCGCCAGCGGAGGAAGTTCTTAACCTGCACAACTTTTACGCCGAGCACTGCAACCTTTCACGAGCCCAGCGAAAAGAGCATCTCAAGCAGGTTGTCCGTGGAGTCTCGCAGGGCAAGATCGAAATGCCGGACGAGTTTGCTCACGCAGCCCCGGATCTGCGACCAAGAATCTGGCCGCGATCGATGTTCGCGAAGCTCGAACTTCAGCAACGCATCGAAGACGGAAAGGAAGTCGACGTTCCTCGCTATCTGGTCGGCAACCATCTCTCGCTGGGACTGGTTTACGACTTGCCCCATTCGATGAGGTCAATTTCGGGAGACGACCTGAAGAGCTGGGACGTTTCCTGGTACGAGGCGATGGAAGCTGCGAAGGGCGCGCTTTCCGAAATGGAGTTTGCCGTCGCCAGGATCGGCGATCATCTTTACGCGTCGGCTTCCGGCGACAACTACGATGCCTCACGCCTGATCCTGACGGACTTGATTCAGCAGATGGACGTCGATGGCGATCACGTCGCGATGGTCCCAAACCGCGACACGCTGCTGGTAACGGGTTCGAATGACGAAACCGGCCTCCAGATTATGGTCGACCTGGCCGAGAAGGCGCTGGAAGATCCCAGGCCGCTGGGGGCGACTCCGCTCAGGCTTGTTGATGGAGAATGGGTCGACTGGATGCCCGACGTCGGGCATCCGCTGCGAAGCAGGTTCCTCGAACTGGAACGGCGTTTCTACTACCTGGAATATGCCGACCAGAAAGAGTCGCTTGAGCAGCTTTACACGAAGGATAAAGTCGACATTTTTGTCGCCACCTGCTCCGCTGTCCGTAATGAGGAAACCGAAGAAATCTTCACGTACTGCGTCTGGCCGGAAGGCATCAAAGCGATGCTGCCTGTCTGCGACAAAGTCATCCTCGGAGCCGCAGGTCGACCCGGACGCATGGCAGACTGGAGCAAAGTTCAAGCCATCGCTGGCGAGCTACTGGTCGAAGACGAACAGCTCTATCCGCTGCGGTTCCGAGTTAGCGATTTCCCCACACCGGCTCAACTTGAACTCATCGGCGGAGAACCGCTTGGTTCAGATGAAGGGTGAGCATCCTCTTGCGTTCGGCGATTGCTGCGACCGTCAGTCCGCGCCCGCACAAATTTACCAGTTGAATCGGCGAACAGACCACACCCGCTTGCGCCCCGGATTGAACCACCAGAAACTCACAAGCCTGTCCCAGTCGACCTTTCATCACTACCGAAATCTGCGGCGGCGAGCTGGCGTGAGCAACGCGACTCGCCGTCGTTGACGGTCAATCGTTGGACAACTATAGAGACTTCGCTGCCCCGATCATCGCAATCACCCAGGGGCTATGAATCAGGACGAATTGATATGACTGAGCGAATTTTTAACTTCTCGGCCGGCCCGGCTGTTCTGCCTCTCGAAGTGCTCGAAGAGGCCCGCGAGGATCTGCTTTCTCTGCGAGGAACCGGCATCGGCGTGCTGGAACATTCGCATCGGGGCAAAGCGTTTACCGCCGTTCGCGACGAAGCCGAAGCCGCAATTCGCGAAGTTGGCTCGATTCCCGACAACTACAAAGTGCTGTTCATTCAGGGCGGAGCGTCGCTGCAGTTTGCAATGCTGCCGATGAACTTCCTCTCCGAAGGCCAGACCGCCGATTACGTCGTGACCGGGGCATGGGCACAGAAGGCAATCAAAGACGCAAAGGCTTTCGGCACTGCTCACGTTGCAGCGACCAGCGAGGATCGCAACTTCTGCTACATCCCGAAAGACTACGACTTCTCGACCGACGCGAAGTACGTTCACTTCACCTCGAACAACACAATCTTCGGGACGC
>JADHNX010000148.1 GCA_016779365.1 Planctomycetaceae bacterium | reverse complement strand
TTGCGGCTGAAACTCTCGTCGTTGACAGTGGTGTTCGAGCTGGAATTCAGACCGCCCGTGATGTAAGGATTCTGCAGAGCGTTGAAGCGGTCATTTCCGGTGGCGTGCGACATGTGTTCGGCGTCGATGGCTCCAGCCGGCTGGTTCATCTGACGGTCGACGGTGACGCAAACGTCACGCTGGCTGAAAACGTTTCGCAATTGATCGCCGACACGACTGACGACAATACGGTCGATTCGAACGGAGCCAATGTTGACACCAATGGCGACGACCGTGTGTCTGGATACTTCCCGTTCCAAATGCCATTCGTGGCTCGCGTTTATACCGAGGTCGCTCCCATTGTGAATCCGGACGGTTCGCTGTCGGTCTACGGAACAAATGGTGGAGATCTCGTTCTGCTTCAGCAGATTTCAGGAGAATGGGTCGGTGCAAACCTTTCGAAAGACATCGATCCCACAACTCCTGATGAGTTCACGCCGGCAAACTTCGTCTTTGGGGCTCCGGACGCTTACATTGATGCGAACGGCGATCGTCACATTCTTCAGATCAACAAGTCAGGGGAGATTGTCGAGTTCACTTTTGACTCTTCCGAGAATCAGTTCTCGACGCAAAACATAAACCTCGCTCGCGGCAACAGTGTGACAACTCTGCAGAAAGTCGCCGCACCACCGGCGCCAATGGCTGGCGGCGTCGATGAAACCATCATCGACAATAGTGATGCTGGTTACTCATTGTTCGGAACGTCTGAGACAAGCACCGCCGACGGATTCAATGGCGACTTTGAAATTCTCGGTGGGGCCGCCGGGCCGCGAAACGGTTCGAGTATTGCCGCCTGGGATTTCACGGGGCTGGCAGCAGGCAATTACCGAGTCTCGGCAACGTGGTCTCCCAGTTCTAATAATGCGACCAGTGCGGTGTTCGTTGTCATTACCGGTGGTTCAACGGTCAGCCAGACAAGAATCAATCAGCAGCGAACGCCGGAAGACTTCACAGCTTCCGGTGAATTCTGGCAGGACTTGAACAGTTCAGTAGCAGTTACCAATGGGACACTGCGAGTGCTGCTCGGCGACGATGCGTCTGGACAATCCATCGCTGACGCCATACGTATCGAGCGGATTATTTCGATGGGATCGAGCGTCGATCCCCTGCGAGCTGAAGGTGGTGTAGCAGCAGCCCCGGTTTCCGGAGCCGACCTTCAGCCAGAAGACCTATCGCCGATTCTCGAACGGGCTCGATCGATCTGGACCGCCACAGGCAATCTGGACGCAGCGCAGATCGCTACTCTGGAAGCAATCACTCCGGCAATTGCGAACCTGTCCGGCGACACACTGGCGGGCATTTCTGGCTCGCAACTCTTCCTGGATATTAATGCCGCTGGTTACGGCTGGTTTGTGGACGCCACTCCTGGTGGCAATGGCGAGTTTGGACAACAGATCGCGCGCAACGCTCTTCAGGCAGGAACAACCAGCCAGGCCGCCGATCGCATTGACCTGCTGACCGTCGTTCTCCACGAAATGGGACACGCACTTAACTTTGACGATCTTAATCCAGCGGCATTCCCGAACGCTCTGATGTCGCAGGAACTTGGAACGGGGACACGACGTCTGCCGGTATCTGAGACGCTAACGATCAACGTCGATGGTTCAGCGGAAGCCGTTTCCCTGACTATTGTTGATGGTGATCTGATCGTGAATCAATCTGGACAGCAGATCGATCGCGTGACCTTGGCTGGAGTTTCGAACCTCGTCATTTCAGGTTCGGCCAAGGGTGATTCAATCCTCGGAGACTTCAGCACCCCCGGAGCAATCTCGCTTCAATCGTTCATTCTGAACGGCAACGATGGCAACGACCGGTTCGAGTTTGCGGCGATCAACAACGCCCTTGCCTCGTCGATTTTCATAAACGGTGGCGACGGTAATGACCAAATCACCAGCCTCGCGGGGCTGGCTTACTTTGTCGGTGACAAGGGCATTGATGTCTTCTCGCAACGCGGCACCAATCTTGTCGTCAACGACGCCTCGTTTGCGGGTGTGAGTGATGTTGCCGCCAGAATCGACGGGATTGACCTGAAAGCGTCGGCTCGCAACAGCGTCCTTGACGCCAGCGGCCTGACGTTGCTGCCGGTGACGCTTCGCGGCAGCGGCGGAGACGACACTCTGCGCGGCAGTTCGCAAGGCGATGTCATTTACGGAATGTCGGGGAATGATCTCATTGAAGCTGGCGGCGGCGACGACAAGGTCATGGCCGGAAGCGGCCACGACAGCGTCTCCGGTGGCGATGGCAACGATAGCCTGCTGGGCAACACGGGCGACGACACAATCGATGGCGGAGCAGGCAACGATCGAATCATTGGACAGGCCGGCAAAGATAAGCTGCGAGGCGGCTCGGGCGAGGACACGATCAACGGCGGTGCTCAGAACGACACAATCGTTGGCGACGGCGGAAATGACATGCTGCATGGTGGTCGAGGGAACGACCTGATCAGCGGTGGAGACGGCGACGATAACCTCAACGGCAGCCACGGTTCAGATACGGTGCTCGGAAATGCTGGTCGAGACGTGTTGCGAGGCGGTGCCCATGCTGACCTGCTGATCGGCGGTGACGACCTCGATCGAATCCTCGGTCAAGGTAGTAATCGCGACACGCTGATCGGCGGAAACGGTGGCACGGAAGAACCCGACGAAGACCGATTCGACCGAGCTGCCGAAGTCGATAATGCGTTCGCCATCGACACCTCAATCCTCGAACGTCTGAACTTCTGAAGTACAAAGCCCTCAACGGTCCGAAGACAGATAAATTCCCTGCGGCGAGCCACTTAGAAGGAATGGTGCCCAAAAACGCGGGTGCGTGAAACTTCCTCCACCTGCTGGTTTGATTTCGCCACGACGCAACTTCAACTGGGCTTGCCGGAGTGACTTTGCAAGTCCAAGCGATGAAGAATCACGACTAAGTTCCTCGTAGAAGGCGGCCATCAGTTTGGCGGTTGCTTCGTCGTTGACTTCCCACAGCGAGCTGACAATTGATCGTACCCCTGCGCGACCGAGTGCTCCCAGCAAACCAACCACGCCCTGTCCCGCACGAACATGCCCAAGCCCTGTCTGACAAGCGGAAAGAACCAGCAGTCGCACATGTTTCAGATTCTGATTACCAAGTTCTTCGGCCGTCAGCAGGTTATCCGCCGCGTCAGTTGGAGTATTGGCACCTGCCAGCACAATTGCTGAATCCATTTCGGCAGTGATATCGATCACTTCGAAAGCGTCGCCCGGTCGCTTACTGCTGCCACCGAAAAATCCGTGCGTCGCCAAATGCACAAGCTGATTGGTTTGAAGCTGTTTGGTTATTTGCAGCTCGGTGGCCGCCGGACCATCTGCCGAAGTGACCTGACCATCCCCCAGCGTCGCTCGCAATTTTCGAATGATAGAGTCGGCTTCCGTTTTCGTGCCTGGCAGATACGCCCAGTTTTGTCGCGGAATATCGGGCTGACGTTCACCGTATTCGACGTCCCCGACGACAAGCGCTCGAAGTACGTTTGGCACATTCGGCACCGACTGGTCCAACCTCAAATCGTCCAGCAAATCCCGGACATTGCCAATCGACGCAAAGGCCAAATCGTCCAGCCACACAGAGTTCGCTTCCTTCCCTGGAAGAGCCCCCAGTGGCAACATGTGAAACAACCCGTCGCCAGAAACAATCAACGTATCGACACCAGTCAGTGACGTTTCCAGCGGCGAATGAATCAGCCTGCTTAATAGCGATCCTGATTCTGCAAAGTCCGGGTTTCCCGACGACACGTCGTCATAAAACGCCAGTGCTGCTTTATCGAATTCTTCAACTGATCCGAAATTGATCCGACGGACTGGCTCGTTGCTGACCAGGAGAAATCCGATGTACTCGCGGCCGTTCTGCACTTCTTCGCCTGGCTTGCGATGTGCATAGCGGCGAACCTGGATGACGTCCAACAACGCCGCGCCGTTGGGAATTCGGTTCTGCAGGTCCGAAACCGAAACCCGTAGTTCTTTGGACGTGATATTGGAAGATTCCCGAATCTCTCGTTCCAGCGAATTCGCGTCAGCTTCGAGCTTTGCGACAAGCTCACGTTGTGCTCGTCGACTCAAAGTGGCAGATGTTCCGAAGTATGCAGTTCGAAGCTGAGCCAGAATCTCCGCTCGCCGATCCAGCAACTCCAGAGCAACGGCATTTGTTGCGGCAGCATCAATGTGAAATCGATCAAGCGTTCCTTTCCAGCGAAGCACACGCTCATACTGCACTTCAGCAGGAGTCTTCAAACCGTCTGCCAGTTCGAGCCATGTGTCGAAAACTCCTGGCCACGCGGCAGATTCCGGATGAACCCTTAGTTCCTGCACGATAGCCAGTCGATCCCGCTCCGAAAGAGCTGACCGCATTGTTCGTTCAAGATGCCGCTCTCGCAAATCCAGCGCTTCTGCCAAAAGAACTGCGGCTTCAGCCGTCTCGCCCAGAGTCACCTTCGCACGAGCCAGGTATGACATGATCTCAGCCGCGCGAGGATGATCATTTCCCGCGCCTCGCCGGACAACATCAAGCGAGGTACTCCAATGCTCACTGGCGAGTTTCGCGTCCCCACTCTCTATCGATAGCCAGCCAAGATTGGCATGGACTTCGGCAACTCGCAGGTGATCTGATCCGAGGCGGGCCTTCAGAAAAGCCAGAACTGATTCAAATAGTTGCCGCGAATACTCAAAGTTGCCGGCCATGTAAAAATTTGCAGCCTGATTGTTGCGAATCATAGCGACTCTCAACTCATCAACCGGTGTCTGCTGCGACAGCAACGTGATCGCTTCGTCGTACAACTCCTCCGCCCGACGGTACCGGCCACGGCCTTCGTAAGTCTTTGCAAGATCACTCAACACAACAGGCCGTTGAGGGTCGTTCTGTAGCCGAGAATTTTTCTCGTAAAGATCAACGGTATCTCGGAGTAGTTCTTCGGCGGCCGCGTAATCGCCTTGGCGAATCAGTAGCTCACCCAGACTGATCTGCAGAACCGCGACCTGATCACTAAGGTTATTCTCACTGGCGATGTCGACCGCGGACGACAGGTGGCCGCGTGCCTCGGCAAACAGCGAAAGCTCTGAGGCCAGACGCGCACGGAGAGACAGCAACTGCACTTGCCAGAAGGCCGGCATTTGATTCTGCCACTCTGGAGTATCGAAGGTTTTCATGTCGAGTCGCGCCGTTTCCAGGTCAAGCGAATCGAGAGCCATTCGTGGCAGTAACAGGATCCCCGCATTTGCGGATATCTGATCGACACCTTCGTCGATCAATTGCTGCGAGATTTTTTCCAATTGAGTCTTGAACTTCTCGTGTGCGTCTCCTTGAGACTCCGAATCACGACCGAGTTGCTGGTACATCGGAAACCAGACCCGATTCCAAACGAAAAGAATCGAATTTACATGGAGCGGCGAGGTCAGACCTTGTGCCTGCGAAACCTTTAGCAGATTTGCAACGGGCATCAGATCGGCTGGATCTCTGGCGAGCAGAATTGCAGCAGTTCCCATCAGGGCTTCGATCTGGAAATCGAAGTGCTTGCCGGTCTCCGCCATGTCCGCCACTGTCTGGAAGGCGTCTAACGCTGCGTCCCAATTATCCCGCTGAAGAAAACGAACTTTTGCCAGGTTCATCGAACTTGCGACTCCAGTCTTGTCGGTTTTAGCCAGACAGTCTGAAGCGAGTTGCAACTCTTTCTCCGCCCAGCCCTCTGCAACAGCCAGGTTTCCTTCAGCAATTGCGGCGTTGCATTGTTGTCTGGCGACCGTCCCACCGAACTTGAACCATCGAGCCAGTATTTCCTGCCGCTGCTCAGTTGAAATTTCGAGTCTTTTGATCTTCGCCACAGCAGCCACAGCTTGATCAAATTTCGCCTGAACTTCATCTGCGACGAGAACCTGAGTGCAAGTTGAGAATATGACAGCACACAGAAGGTAGACCGAACATCGGGGCCACCATCGAAAGCCTGTTTTCATCGTACTCACTTTTCTCGGTCGATAACAAACTGGCTATCTTCAGTCCGAAACGAAGACGCCGGTCGTCCTTCTACATAATCAAAATGGCTCGAGAACAGAGAGGCAGTCTCAACACGCACTATCTCCAGTGCCCACATGTTCATTTTGCAAAAACGATGCACTCTGCGTTGGAGCATGAAGCAGATTCAAGTGATACACACACCGGACCACGACAAAGCGGCCCGGTCATCGACGCAGGAAATTTCGCATCCAAACGCAAAAAGAGCGGCAACACATATCCACTGATCACTCGCTTCTCAGGTCCATGCTTCGCCCCCGCCGCTTCTGTGTGACGCATGCGACTAATTTCCCCACCCTTGAGTTGCTCAGAATAAGTACCACCTGCCCGCTGCCGTTCTTTGTTCTCGATCGGTTGCTCGCCGATGGACGAGCCGGACGGCGCCGTCAGCCTTTGGGGCGACAAATCCTGCGGAAACATGAACGTTGTCGCCGTTCATCAAGCACTCACAGGATTCGGCACCAGATTGGGAGATTTGTTTGAGGAATGCAAGTTCTCTATGCCGTCGCTCCTCGCCGGCTTGTGGATTGAAACTCGTTTACAAGGGCTTTTTGACGGCGACGTCATGTACCAGGTACAAAGGGAATACGGACCTGACTTCCGTTCCTGCATGGAAGCAGTCTGTGACGAGTTCCTGTATGCCTTCCAGCATCACTCGACGGGGACTCTCGCACAACCTCGACGAAGGTTCCATTCACAATGAGGCCAATTCGATTTCCGGAGAACTCAGTGTAGATAATGTCGACTCCAACGATGGCGTTGCCGCCGACGTAGGCTGCAAGCATTTTGATAGCCTCGAATGTGTACATTTTTCCTGTTTGCAGTTTCTTTGTGAATGGCCGTTGGCCTCATTCCCCGGAAACACTTCCCCCCTTTCATCTGAAGCTGAGCTGAAGTCAGCCCAATTGCACTTCAGATGGAAATACGCCACCGGAAGTCTGAGAATTCCGACCACCTGTCAAATCGTAAACCTGTCGTAGCGTTTGCAACGACGATGCGAATTGCTCTGAGATTTCGTATTGCTTCGTGAGCCGCTGCAATAACCTGACAACCCGGAAACTCCGCCAACGGACCGGCATCGATTGCTGTCAGGCTTCTCAATTGTCCCGCGCCGACGACCGATCAACCGGATACTGTTAAATACAGACCGCGTTTCAGGATGGTGCTGCGTCCCATCGCAGAATGCGCAGGACAGAGGTATCAATTAGCCTTCTGGTGATGGACGCTGGCCGGGTGTTGTAACCGGTAAGGCGGTCTTTAGAATGTTTTTCTGACCGGAGCGTTGGGCTGCCGACGCCCTGTTAAAGAGGTAGCTGGCCTGCTCTACGCAGCAGTCAGCCTGCCGTTACTTTTGAAACACTGACTGGTCGAGACTCATGGCAAAGAAGTATCTCAGTCTTCAGGAAGCCGCAGACTTTCTCGGAATCTCAGAAGAGAAACTCAAGCAGGCACGTGCAGACGGCGACGTTCGAGGCTTTGCTGATCGCGGAAACTGGAAGTTCCGCCAGGAAGATATCGACGAGTACGGTCGCACAGTTCAAATGGACTCAAGCCCCGAAGTCCCGTTGATGGACCTTGACGATGGCAATGTTCTGGCTGATGAAGATCAGATTTCAGAACAGCCAACGATCATCCGCAAGCAGGAAGAAGACAGCAACATCTTCGCGGATGACGACGATCCTGGAGAAGGCACGTCTGACAGCGGAGTACGACTGGTCCTCGATTCAAAGCTGATCACTCAGTCTCCTGGCGATTCGGACGACGATGCTCTTTCTGACTCAAGCGTCGACATTCCTTTGTCTCTGGGAGACTCGGATGGCGAACTCGCTCTGGACGACGAAGACAGCTCGGAAGGTGTCAGCGTCGAGATCCCAGTCTCGCTGAGCGACTCCAGTCAGGACAGTGGTGGTCTGATTCTGGAAGACGATGATGATGACGACGTGATGGATCTCGGACGGTCCGACAGTGACGTCCGCCTCGCCATTGACCTGGACGAAGAAGGCAGTGCCATCGTTCTTTCGGGAGCCGATTCGGACAGCGATGTCCGGCTGCTCGATCAGACTCAGCCGATGATTCTTGCCGGCGCTCCGGATCTGGGCCTCGACTCAGATTCAGACAGCGATGTCAAGATGGTGAATTCCGACTCAGACAGCGACGTGAAGTTGCCTTCAGATTCTGAAGGCGTCAGTGCTGATGACCTGAGCCTCGACAGCGACGTGCGGCTCATCAAGACAGACTCCGACAGCGACGTCCGGCTGCAAACTTCCAACTCGGACAGCGACGTGCGGCTTTTATCTCCGGCGCCAGACCTCGAACTCAACAGCGACAGCGACGTCAGCCTGATTGACCACACCGATGGCGGAATCGAACTCGCTGGCGATAATTCTGACGACGACATCGTACTTGGCGATGACGACAGCGGTATCGCTCTCGACATCGGAACCGACAGCGACATCTCACTCGAAGCCGCCATCGACTCGGGCATTTCACTCGACATTGCTGATGACAGCGGTATCGCGCTGGACATTGCCGACGACAGCGGAATTGCTCTGGACGTCGGAACCGACAGCGACATTTCACTCGCTGCCGACGAAGACAGCGGTCTGTCACTCGACATTGGTACTGACAGTGGAATTTCTCTTGACTCTCCAACCGACAGCGGAATCTCCCTCGATGCCGACGATCTGGCCGCGACCGCTCCTGCAATGAGCCTCGGCAAACGCAGCAACGAGAGTACTGCCGACACAATGGTTCAAATGTCTGCTTTCGACGGAGTCGATGACGACGATGACGAAAGCGACTTCGAACTCGGTGCCCTCGAAGGCGACAGCAGTTCTGACACCAGCGTTCTGCTCTTCGACGATGAAGACGATGACGCAGACGACCGCGCCGCGACGATGATCAAAAAGAAGGGTGCTGACAGCGAAGAAACGTTCGACCTGGATGCAGGAGAAGTTTTCGACGAAGAGTTCGATGACGACGAATTGCTCGGAGAAGACGACGAGATTGAAGACTTCGCTGACGACGAAGAATTCATGGCTGACGAAGACGACTTTGATGATGAATTCGTCTCGGAAGATGGAGCCGCAGACTTTGTGGCTCCGGCCGCCGTCGGCGGCGGCATGCGAGCCCAGGTCGAACAGGACTGGGGTATGGGTGTCTTCGCCTGCGTGCTCGTCA